>NZ_JBFUBY010001094.1:0-462 GCF_056405515.1 Polaromonas sp. P1_G2 | reverse complement strand
GGGTGCCGCTGCCTTGGCCGGTATCACGGTCTGACGCTCCGGTTTGGGGGCTTCGGGCATGTCGTCGAAGAGATTCAGGGCTTGGCTCATCTGTTCCAGTTCGGAGATCGTTGGTTCCGCGAATCACATGATTCTGCCAGAAGGCTGAGAGTTCGCGAATAACCAGGAAACTGCGTTAGCAAGGCTCCATTGGCAAGATGCCAGCCGGGCTCTATCGGGAAAGGGACGCGATGTCCACAATTGATATGATCCGCCGGCTCGCTGCAGCCGCTCTTATCCTTGCTCTTCCTGCATATGGGGCCACGGCGCTGGAGCTCAAGAGCTATGAGGACGACCTGTTCGCCTATCCCGGCATCCTGGCCCAGGAGGATGGCGGCGCCTTCATCACCGTCGACTACAATAAGAAGCGTGACATCTACGGCCGCGACGAGATCCCCGAGCATAAGGTCAAGGGGAAATATG
>NZ_JBFUBY010001093.1:0-462 GCF_056405515.1 Polaromonas sp. P1_G2 | reverse complement strand
CTCCGGCATCGGCCAGGCCGCACGGCTGGTGCGCTCCAACATGGTCGAGACCTATGACAAGCCCTATATCGAAATGGCCGAAGCCTATGGCTTTCCGGAGCGCAAGATCGCCCGCAAATATGCCTTTCGCCCGTCAATGATCCCCTCGCTCACCATTATCGGCCTGGATTTCGCCTCCATGCTCGGCAACGCCTTCCTGGTCGAAAGCGTCTATGCCTGGCCCGGCCTGTCGAAATACGGCGTGCAGGTCATCCTGCGCAAGGATTTGAACGCCATTGTCGGCACGGTGCTGATCATCTCGGCCATGTTCCTCATCGTCAACATCGTCGTCGACTTCATGGTCTCGATCATCAATCCGCGCATCCGGCTGTCGCAGAGGGCGTCATGAAGAAAACGCTCCTCATTCTGCTCAGCAACCCGCTGTCGCTGATCGGCCTGATCCTGGTGGCGATCGTCGTGCTC
>NZ_JBFUBY010001092.1:0-462 GCF_056405515.1 Polaromonas sp. P1_G2 | reverse complement strand
GCTGTAAAGATAGCCCCGCTCTGTCGGCGTGCGACCATCGAGAAAATGGATGGCCTCGCGCGCATTGCGGATGATGGTCGTCTCGTCGCCCCATTTCATGATAACCGGCGAATCCCATTCTGTGTTCATGTTCGTTCCCTAGACTAAAAGGCAGGCGATATGCCGCGGCCTATAGTTAACGCAGGGAAAACATGAATGGTTTCGGTGCGGTAGCGCACAAATACGAAGAACCGGCAATGCCGGCTCTTCGGCTTGCTTCGTCCTAATTGGCGATTATTTTGTGGGAGGCGATGTCAACTGTGATCTTGTCAAATCGCGATTGCGCCAGGGTCACTCTGTCGCTCACGAGGTGAAAGCCGATCGCGATTTTATCCTTGTCGGCGCTGACGCGCAGATAGCCATATCCGCTGTCGTTGTATTTCTCCATCGACAGGCCATCGGTGGTGATTGCGGGTTTTGCAT
>NZ_JBFUBY010001091.1:0-463 GCF_056405515.1 Polaromonas sp. P1_G2 | reverse complement strand
TCGTAGCGGCGCGCTTCGAGGCCAGGTTCGACATGGATCGAGTTGGGCGTCATATCCGGAGCAACGTTGGCCATGTTTGGTTCTCGCTTTGGGTTAGTCCAAAACTGGCACGGAAAATTTGAGAGGCTCTGAATAAGCTATTTAAAATCCTAGCGAATTGCACTTTTATGCATTTTTGGCAAATATTCGTGGCGTCAAACGAAGCACAAATGAAAGCCGCCCTGCAGATCGGACAGGGCGGCTTTTCAATGAAAGTGTCGGTCGAGGCTATTCCATCATCTCGGTTTCGAGCGAGGCGACGCCGGTGATCGATTGCTGGAAGCCGGGGTCGAGGAACATGTTGAACTTGATCATCATCCGGTCGCCTTCGCGGCGCACTTCCGTGGCGCCGATCTCTTCGGTCGAGCCCAGGATGATGAGGAAGAAATTCCGCGGCAACATGATATAGGGGCCTATATTGATC
>NZ_JBFUBY010001090.1:0-463 GCF_056405515.1 Polaromonas sp. P1_G2 | reverse complement strand
CTGTTCGATGACATGGGCGGTACGAAACAGCATTTCCTCGTCGAAAGGCTTGCCGATCAGTTGCAGGCCAAGCGGCAGCCCCTTCTGGTCGAGCCCGGCGGGAACGGCAATGCCCGGCAGGCCGGCCATGTTGACCGTCACCGTGAATACGTCGTTGAGGTACATCTTCACCGGATCATTGGCCATGTCCTGGTCGGCGATGCCGAAGGCCGATGACGGCGTGGCGGGCGTCAGAATCGCATCGACACCGGCATTGAAGGCGAGTTCGAAGTCGCGCTTGATCAGGTTGCGAACTTTCTGGGCGCGGATGTAATAGGCGTCATAGTACCCTGCCGAGAGCACATAGGTGCCGATCATGATGCGGCGCTTGACCTCCTGGCCGAAGCCGGCGGCGCGCGATTTCTCATACATGTCGTTGATATCCTTGCCCTCGACGCGCAGTCCGTAACGGACGCCGTCATAG
>NZ_JBFUBY010001089.1:0-463 GCF_056405515.1 Polaromonas sp. P1_G2 | reverse complement strand
GTCATCACGCCGTCCCTCGATGTCGCAAACGTCCTGAGCACCAGGACGGATATTCGTCTCATCATTTTGGGTGGCGAATGGGATAATGCCCAGCGACTCTTCAAGGGGCCGACGACCATCGAGACGATCAAGACGTTCCGGGCAAATACCCTAGTGACCGGTGCCTGTGCAGTCGACCGCACTTTTGGTGTTACTGCTTCGGAAGAATGGGACGCCGCTGCCAAGCGGGCCATGCTGGCTGTCAGCGAGCACAAGATGCTGGTCGCCGACCACACGAAAATGGGCCGACGCGAACCCTTTTTTGTGTCGCCACTAGAAGACTACGATTTCTTCATCACCGATCGGACGGCCGAAGACAGCCAAGGCGCTCAAGCGGGTTCTACGGATGACGTCGTACGAGGCTCCAAAGTCAAACAGGTTGAGCCAGGATAGCGAAAGCGGCGAGCAAACCCTGCAAGATGAC
>NZ_JBFUBY010001088.1:0-463 GCF_056405515.1 Polaromonas sp. P1_G2 | reverse complement strand
CCCTTAGGATCGCCGCCGGTCCAGTAAGGCAGGTTCGGCTTGGTGATGGCAATGCCAAGCTTTTCGGCTTTCAGCCGATGCTCATAACTGGGCAGGCCGTGCTCGTAATCACCGGCGTTGAGGAAGGTCATGCCAAGCGCCAGATGCGCATCGGCATAGCCGGGCCTTGCCTGGATCGCGCGACGGAAGGCCGCTGCCGCGGCGACGTCCTGCGAGGCTTCGAGCTCGGCAATACCGAGATTGTTCCAGCCCTCGGCATGCTGCGGATCGCATTCCACTGCACGGCGCTGCAGAAAGATCGAAAGGCCGAGCGCACCGTAATTGCGCTCATAGACGCCAAGATTGCTCCATGCATCCGGATTGCCGGGGTCGATCGTCAGTGCATGCTCCCAGCTTTCGGCGGAGTCGGCGTGACGCTCGGCAGCGGACTGGTTAGCGCCCAACTGCACCCAGAGCTTGGGGT
>NZ_JBFUBY010001087.1:0-463 GCF_056405515.1 Polaromonas sp. P1_G2 | reverse complement strand
GCCGGTGACACTGGAAGAGCTGTCGGCCGAGTTCGACATCAGCCGCGAGCGCGTCCGCCAGATCGAAGTGCGCGCCTTCGAAAAGGTCCAGGATGCGGTCCGCCAGGCCGCGCTGGACCAGGCCAAGGCCCTGCGCGTGGTCGAAACGGTGAATTGATCCGCGTTTTTTAAGAATGCAAACGCCGTCCGGTCGGGAGATCGGGCGGCGTTTTTGTTGTGCGCCCAGCATGGGCGCATTCTTGTGGGTGGAAGTCCCACCGTAAGCTGGTCATGGCGAGCGAAGAGAAGCGCAACTGCGGAAGGGCGACTGACCGTGGGGAGGAAGCGTGGATCGAAYCTGCGGGCCGATGGACAAGAACCGGATATGAGGCGATGCCGATCAGGGCGAGCGGGCAACGAACCGCGAAGCTCTTGTGACCAAGGGTCGGTGGCGTAAATCCGGCGGTCGTGCAGGGAAGGAGTG
>NZ_JBFUBY010001086.1:0-463 GCF_056405515.1 Polaromonas sp. P1_G2 | reverse complement strand
GCCATGGTCAAGCCTCCCTGATCACGCGGCCGGTTTCGGCATCGAAGAGCCTGACCGCGCCCGGATTGACCGTCAGCCTGGCCTTCATGCCGGCTTCGAGGCCGGTGTCATTGTCGAGCACGACCTTGATCGTTGCCTTGTCACGGCCGAGATGCACGATGGTGCGGGCGCCGATGCGCTCGACGAAGAACACCGGCAGGCTGCTTTCACTTGCCGCAAGCGACGCCTGTTCCGGACGGAAGCCGTAAAATACCGACCGGCTCGCTGCCTTTTTCGCCGCCCGGGTCAACGCTGCGTCCAGCACTTCGGACGTCCCGAACTCGCCGAGTTCGGCATGGATGCCATCGGCTTTCTCGATCAATTCAGCCTTGATCAGGTTCATGCCCGGCGAGCCGAGGAAGCCGGCGACGAAGGTGTTGTTCGGATTGTTGTAAACCTCGACCGGGGCGCCGGCCTGCAGCAT
>NZ_JBFUBY010001085.1:0-464 GCF_056405515.1 Polaromonas sp. P1_G2 | reverse complement strand
ATGCCTGGCAGGCCGGCAAACTGCATCTGCCGCTCTCCGTCGACCTGAACGGCAAGCCGTTCGGCCGCGCCAATGCMGGCRTCGACATGACCTTCGATTTCGGCCAGCTTGTCGCCCATGCGGCCCGGACACGCCCACTCTCGGCCGGCACGATCATCGGCTCCGGCACGGTGTCGAACAAGCTCGGCGATGGGCCTGGAAAACCGATTTCCGACGGCGGTGCCGGCTATTCCTGCATCACCGAGATGCGCATGGTGGAAACGATGATGCACGGCGCGGCTAAGACGCCGTTCCTCAAGGCTGGCGACGTCGTGCGCATCGAGATGAAGGACAAGAGCGGCCATTCGATCTTCGGGGCCATCGAGCAGACGGTGGAGGCGTATCAGCGGGGCTAGGCGATTGTGATGTCGTAGAGCGGGAAATTGCTGTCCACCGTCAGGACCTGCAAATTCTCGCTCATAGCC
>NZ_JBFUBY010001084.1:0-464 GCF_056405515.1 Polaromonas sp. P1_G2 | reverse complement strand
AAAAACGTCTCCCGCGCCGTAGCCTAGCCGAGGGATTCCCGATCCGGCTGGAATTAAGCCGGAATCAGCAATACCAGCTTGTGGTCCGCCCGGTCCGTCGGTCGATATGTATGCTGGACGAAAGCCAGTTCGCCGTGGAGAGGGTGGCTAAAGGTCCGCACGCCGCCTTCCCGGTCGAGTACCGCCTGCTCCTTCCAGATCACTGCAAACAGCGGGCTTTCGCGCCTGAGCACATCGAGCATGGCGTTCATCTGCGGATCGTTGAAGCTATGGCTATAGTCGGCGCGGAATTCTGCCAGCACCCGGCGCGCGCGATCCTCCCAGGCCCTGATCAGAGCCCGGGCTGCCGGCTCGAGGAAAATGAAGCGCAAGAGATTCCGCTGGCAGCCGTGGCTCAGCCAGCCGGTGAAGAGACTTTCCGCGGCTTCGTTCCAACAACATGCGTTCCAGAAGCGATCGAGCCC
>NZ_JBFUBY010001083.1:0-464 GCF_056405515.1 Polaromonas sp. P1_G2 | reverse complement strand
GGGCAAGCTTGACCGACAGCGCATTGACGACCGAGACGCCGACGCCGTGCAGRCCGCCGGAGACCTTGTAGGAATTCTGGTCGAACTTACCGCCGGCATGCAGCTGGGTCATGATGACTTCGGCCGCGGAGACGCCCTCGTCATGCATGCCGGTGGGGATGCCGCGACCATTATCGGTGACGGTCACCGAGCCATCGGCATTGAGCGTCACCGTCACCAGATCAGCCCAGCCGCCCAGCGCCTCGTCAATGGCATTGTCGACGACCTCATAGATCATGTGATGCAGGCCCGAACCGTCATCCGTATCGCCGATATACATTCCGGGGCGCTTGCGCACGGCGTCGAGGCCCTTGAGGACCTTGATGCTGTCGGCACCATATTCAGTACCCGCCGGGACTGCTTCTTCGGACGATCCGGTCATGAAAATCTTTCTCTTTTCAATTGAATTCGGAGGTCTCCCCAGA
>NZ_JBFUBY010001082.1:0-465 GCF_056405515.1 Polaromonas sp. P1_G2 | reverse complement strand
TCGACGACCAGACTCAACACGATCGCCGGGAGAACGGCGACTGCTGCATGCAGATGCAGGGCATTGCCGATGGCACCTGGACCATCGGCGAAGCTGAACACGTTTTCGAAAGCACAGATCGTGATCGTCACGACCACGAGCGCAGCACAGATTGCGGTCCACAAGGGCCTGCAACGGATGGCAACCAGCATCATCGCGAGGCCGACATAGACGAACGGATAGGATATGTAGGATACCGAAAGAACCGTGACGAGAATGACGGCTGGAAAGAAGAGCAAATTGGAAAGCGTCTCAGACAGGGAAACGTCGGGGGCCTTCCAGCTTGGGAAAAGGACGATCGCGGGCAGGAGCGTGGCCGTTCCGGCGGCATCGGCGATCCACCACGACGTGAGGAAGCCTGGGTCAGGTTGTATCCCCGCGATCACCAGAAGGCCAGTGGCGGTGACGCTGCTGATCATTGGCGGC
>NZ_JBFUBY010001081.1:0-465 GCF_056405515.1 Polaromonas sp. P1_G2 | reverse complement strand
TCGAGGCTGACCGTGCCCTTGAGATCTTCCAGTTCCGGCCAGGGGCTTTGCCAATCGCTGAGGATGATGCCGGCGTTCCAGGCATTGTCGGCGATCAGCGAAAAAGCATCGAGCGTGGCATAGTCGGCATTGCGGTCGTCGACGATCTCGACGGCAGCGCAAACGCCGCCGACCGCCGATGCGATCGACTGGCTGGTAAACGGGCCTTCCGACGGATGAAGATCACGCGCCATCCGCACGCCAATTTCGAATTCCACGCCGAGGCGGCCATAAAGCTGGCGCTTGAGGTGAGCGCCATTCCGCTCCACCCGGTCGGCGAAGATCACGCCGGCCACCGGTGAATCGATATTGCACATCTTCTGCATTCTCGCCGATGTGAGACCGATCTTGTAGCCGATGCCTTTGCCCTGATCGCGGATATGACTGACATAATGATCCTGCACGGCATAGGCATCGTTCTGTGTC
>NZ_JBFUBY010001080.1:0-466 GCF_056405515.1 Polaromonas sp. P1_G2 | reverse complement strand
CCTTTATGGTCTCTCTTTCCGACAGGCGCGAATGAGCCCAGTGCAGGCCCCACCGTCTGAGGTAGGGACGAACCAGATCGGCAGCACCGGGTCGCGTCATGAACACGTCCAGCTTGTGCCTCAATCGGTTGCGATCGCGAATGAGGTGGCGTTGGGCATTGGCGCCGAAGGCAGCCGACGGTCCGATCAGGAGCGTTTCCCGACCCGTGGCGATCTTCACGATGGCAACCACCGACTGCAGCACGCGCTTCTTCCGGTTGACGAGCTCCCTGGAAGCCGAGGCAGAAACAAACCTGCCACGGCCACCTATCTCAACGACGTTTCACGCACCAGTCTTATGCGGTGCATACCGGCAATTTTCAAACAAGACATCGCCCGGCAGTAAACCGACAGCGAGCCAGAAGAGGTGCGCCGCAAGACGATCGAGATCAACGCTTCTTGCCGGCGGCTTCGCGGTATGCTTCGC
>NZ_JBFUBY010001079.1:0-466 GCF_056405515.1 Polaromonas sp. P1_G2 | reverse complement strand
GATGACGATGGTGTTGTCGATGTAGTTCCAGTTTGAAGCAATCGGTGTCCACCACCAAGGGCTGAGCAGGTGGAATGCAATGGAAGCCACCACCACAAGAACGAGAAGCAGCACGATAGCCATTTTCGCTCCTGACCCCGGCCGCGAGCATGACGCACGCGATCCGGCGAAAGATTTTTAGCATTATCTCATAAACATCTCGTGCGAGCAATTACCGCCGCACCCATCAATGCTTGGCACCTTGTACTACCGCTGGCCTTGGTGGGGCACCCAAGATCCAATGGATTCGCTTGTACATTGTCCCGCTACTTGGAGAATTGCTTCAGATAGGCAACAACGTTGGCGATGTCGGCATCATTCTTCAGGCCGGGAAAGGCCATCTTGGTTCCCTTCACCTTTTTCCGGGGATCATGCAGATAGTCACGCAACGTTGCCTCGTCCCAGATCAGCCCGCCCTCGCCCGCAG
>NZ_JBFUBY010001078.1:0-466 GCF_056405515.1 Polaromonas sp. P1_G2 | reverse complement strand
GGGCTGGGCGCGGCTGGAGCGGATGTTCAACATCAATGTGCTGGGTGCGATCCGCGTCGCCGGCGAGGCGGTGAAGCGCATGTCGACGCGCCATGGCGGTCGTGGCGGCGTGATCATCAATAATTCCTCGATGGCTGCCGTGATCGGCGGCCCGAATGTTTATGTTGACTATGCCGCCTCCAAGGGCGCGATCGATACGCTGACGATCGGGCTTGCCAAGGAAGTGGCGACCGAAGGCATCCGTGTCAATGCGGTGCGCCCAGGCATTATCGACACCGAGATTCACGCCTCCGGCAGCCTGCCGGATCGGCCGCGCCAGGCCGGTCCCGACATTCCGATGAAGCGGGCAGGCACGGCCGATGAAGTCGCCGATGCGGTCACCTATCTACTCTCCAACCAGGCGTCCTACATTACCGGCGCCCTACTGAATGTCAGCGGCGGACGCTAACCGCCGGAAGCGAAGGGA
>NZ_JBFUBY010001077.1:0-466 GCF_056405515.1 Polaromonas sp. P1_G2 | reverse complement strand
ATCCTTGCCCGTCGCGGTCCGCTCGGTATTGATCGATTCCGACACTGTCGGCCGGAGAATGAAGGAGCCCATCCGGATGCCCGGTGTCAGCCCGTCATCGACCATGCGCGGCCTGTTATCATCGACCTTCTGGTCGCGCATGTTCTGGCGGCGCAGTTCTTTCAGCGTCGCCGCATCGGCAATGGCGTTGAAATCGGCGCTCGGATCGAAATCGGGGTCGGCCGAAGTGACCGCGTCCTGTCCGGGCCTGCCGTTGCGGTCGGTATTGCCGGTGTCGGAATCGTCCGCCGTCGAGTCGTTGTTCGGATCCTGCGCCTGCTGATCCGGTGTCGTGGCGGTCAGCGGCTGGTTGAGCCGGTTCGATGCGCCGGTATCTGTCGGCGTCGCCGATTGCGCCGCCGCATGCCCGGCCGTGAGCAATGCCGCCAGTACGGCCGCCGACAGGCCTGCCGAAACGAGTTTGGCG
>NZ_JBFUBY010001076.1:0-467 GCF_056405515.1 Polaromonas sp. P1_G2 | reverse complement strand
GCCCGATGCCTTCCGGGCGTTCGTCGGCTTCAACGCCGATGATGAAGGATTTGCCGGGTTCGAGCATATCGCGGTATTGCGCCAGGGTTTCGGAGAACATCACCGCTTCGTACTGACCCGATGAATCCGAGAAGGCGATGATGCCCATCTTATTGCCGGTACGGGTCTTGCGCTCCTGCTTGCTGGTCACCGTGCCGGCCAGCCGGCCCGGCGCCTTGCCCTGCTTCACCGCATTGGCGAAATTGGCGAAGGTCTGGACGCGCAGCTTTTCCAGCGTTTTGACATAAGCATCGAGCGGATGGGCCGTCAGGTAGAAGCCGAGGACCTGGAATTCGCGCATCAGCTTTTCGGACGGCATCCAGGGCGTGGTGGGCTGGAATGTGATCTTTTCCGGCCCGCTCGCGGCATTGCCGAAGATGTCGATCTGGCCGCTCACCTTGTCGGACGCAGCCTTCTGCGTATAACCC
>NZ_JBFUBY010001075.1:0-467 GCF_056405515.1 Polaromonas sp. P1_G2 | reverse complement strand
TCATCACCCGGTTCGACGACTGCCGCACGATCGGCGGCAACGACAAGATATTCGGGCCGTCCGGATCGGCCGACCGGCCCGAAGCCCGGGTCATGGGCATGCCGAACGTGCTGACCATGTCTGGCGAGGACCATCAATGCCTTCGCCAAGGTATCGACGAGAACCTCACGCAGGAACGCGTGCGCTCGTTCGTCGAGGGTCTGCCGCGGCCGGTCGTGCAGCGTTACATCGACTCGATCAGGAAGAACGGAGCGGCCAACCTCACCGCCGAGCTTTTCGAGCCGATCTCGGTGCGCTGCATCGGCGATGTCATCGGCCTGACCGAGACCCCCAACGAGACGCTCGTCGAATGGTTCCACGCGATGGCGCTCGGCCTGCAAAATGTCGGCAACGATCCGGCCGTGTGGAAGCGCCTGGACGATGCGCTTGCCGATATCGACAGGCAGATGGGCGACCTCTACCAGGCC
>NZ_JBFUBY010001074.1:0-467 GCF_056405515.1 Polaromonas sp. P1_G2 | reverse complement strand
TTTCATGGTTGAGCGGCCGGCTGCGATCAACGATAACAGCTTGCTCATGCTCGTCGGTCCGCATCGGCAAGGGAGCGCAGACCACTTCCGAAAGATTGGCCGCGGGAACGACATAGAGGCCGAAAGCGTCAGGGTTGACGACCGAGATCAGCCGCGGCACGACACTGTCGAATTCGAAGACGATTTCGAAGCGATCGCTGTCAATCCTGGCGAGATGCTGTTTGAGGCCACGCAGGCGGAAGCCGAGATATTTGGCCGGAAAAGCGAAAAACTCGCGCAAATGATTGAAGCCGCTGAAGAAGCGGTCGTCATAGCCGAACAGCGAGGTGTGCGGCTCGAAACCGACGGGTTCGATGGCCTGGCTTCCGAGCGGCAGAACCTTGGCGTCGCCGAATTCGTCTTTGTAGGAAATCGACAGGCGTCGCAGTTTGGAAAACAACTGCTCGTAGAGCAACCCGGCGTCGCTC
>NZ_JBFUBY010001073.1:0-468 GCF_056405515.1 Polaromonas sp. P1_G2 | reverse complement strand
GGACATATCGCCCGCATATTTGGCGACGACCTTGTTGCCGTCGGCCTTGACCATGCTGTCGAAATTCTGCGGCGTCCAGCCCAGTTGGGTCAGCACGAAAGCCGGCGCCTTGTTGAGGACGACGACACGCTTCCACGAATAAACGACGTCCTCGGCGCGGACGGGATTGCCGGAAGAGAATTTCACGCCATCGCGGATGGTGAAGGTGATGGTCTTGTTGGCGTCATCCACCTTCCATTCGGTAGCAAGGCCCGGCGCCAGCTTCTGCACGTCCGGCGCATCATACTGCACTAAGCGGTCATAGGTCTGGGTCACATATTCGCCCGACGAGAATTCATAAGCTTCGGCCGGGTCGATCGAGACGATGTCGTCGATATTTTCGGCGACGACAAGCGCGGTCGCCGGTGTCGCGGCATAGACCGCAGTCGCGGCTGCGGCCGGCACCAGCATAGTGGCCGCGACCAGCGC
>NZ_JBFUBY010001072.1:0-468 GCF_056405515.1 Polaromonas sp. P1_G2 | reverse complement strand
GTCACCGGCTTCCTGATGCCGTTCGAGAAGATCATGAACTCGATCTTCGAAATGTGGTCGAAGATCATTCCGGAACGGGCGATCTCCTGCTCCTTCAATCTCGAATATCTGCTGACCGGCGGCCATGACCTTCGGCATGAGGAAAAGCCGATCTTCATGTTCTATGACTGGCTGCCCGGCGGCTGGGGCGGACGCAACGGCAAGGATGGCTGCAACAGCACCACGGCGTGCTTCGGCACCGGCCTGATGGCGCAGCCCGTCGAAGGCCAGGAGCGCGTCAATCCGGTGCTGACGACCAAGTTCGAGATCAAGCGCGATTCCGCCGGCCCCGGAAAATTCCGCGGCGGCGCGGGCGTCGAGAAGACCTCGATCCTGCTGGATGCGGAGAAGACCGTGATCTCCTATATCTGCGACCGCGAACGCGCCGTGGTCTGGGGCACAAATGGTGGCCTGCCGTCCATGCCGCAC
>NZ_JBFUBY010001071.1:0-468 GCF_056405515.1 Polaromonas sp. P1_G2 | reverse complement strand
GGCCAGACCATTGGAAGGACAAGACGATGGAACATGCAATCAAGGGCAAGTCGGTGCTGGTCACCGCCGCCGCGCAGGGGATCGGCAATGCGATCGCCACGCTTTTCGCCAAGGCCGGCGCCAAGGTGCTGGCGACCGATATCAACGAGACCCTGCTGAAGGAGATCGACGGCAAGGACGGCATCGGCACGCTGACGCTCAACGTGCTTGATGACGCCGCCGTCAAGGCCGCGGTGGCCGAGCATGGTCCGTTCGACGTGCTGGTCAATTCGGCCGGCGTCGTTCACAACGGCTCGATCATGGACATGCCGGACAAGGATCTAGAATTCGCCTTCGACCTGAACGTCAAGTCGATGATCCGCACGATCCGCGCCGTGCTGCCTGGAATGCTGGAAAAAGGCGATGGCGCCATCGTCAACATCGCCTCGGTGGCGTCGTCGATCAAGGGCGTGCCGAACCGCTTTGCCT
>NZ_JBFUBY010001070.1:0-468 GCF_056405515.1 Polaromonas sp. P1_G2 | reverse complement strand
ATGTGTTACTGACCGTTTCCACGAACCATTGTGCTCGACCAAGTGGTTGTACGGGCGCAGGACTGTCGTCGTTGACGAGCGGGAGCCCGACGTGATCTTTCTGCCACATACCCCTTATTTCATTATGAACGGAGCGTACAGATGATGGCAGATGTAGTCGGCCGGTTGGCGGATGCGCTCAATGATTCAGGGCGCCGCGGACGGTACGTGATGAGCGGGCAGAAACGACGAAAGCCGGTGCACGTCCCCTGTGCACCGGCCTCGCTTTATTGCACGACAAGTGCCCGCCAATTGTCGTGCTTGACCGWTGTTCAGGTTCGCTTGGGAGKAGRTTCAACTTCGGGCCGCCGCTCTGATTAAGAGCACCGAAGCTGAGWGCGATTSTCTGTTCAGCCTGTCGAGGATTGKAATTAACTGATTTGCCYGATCGGATGAACTTATATCGTGTATTAGATCGTGCTGTTGTGT
>NZ_JBFUBY010001069.1:0-469 GCF_056405515.1 Polaromonas sp. P1_G2 | reverse complement strand
CTCCAAGGTCGATCGAATCGACGGTGCCGCTGCCCGTGGTGACTTTGTCATTGCCATCGTAAGCAAGAATCGAATGGACCTTGCCCGACCCGATCTTGACGCTATTGTTGCCGCCAACAACGTTGAGCATGTCGACGCCGCCGTCGCCGATCGTGACGCGGTCAGCGGCATTGCTGCCCTCGTACATGTCTACATGCGTGTTGGTGAGCGTGACATTGTTGCCGAGACCGCCCGAAAGCGTCATCGAGCCAATCGTTGCTCCTGCGGATCCGGTTTTGTCGTTGATAACGGTCAGCAAGTTCGGGCTGTTGATGCCCTCGATATGCCGGATCATCCAGCCGCTGCTCGCGAGGTTCAGCGTGACCGTCACATCCTGCTTGACTTCACCGGAGTGGAAACTGACATAGTCGAGCTTGCTGCTCTTCCACGTATAATCGTCATCCAGGGTGAATTTCGATGAGCCATCGAG
>NZ_JBFUBY010001068.1:0-469 GCF_056405515.1 Polaromonas sp. P1_G2 | reverse complement strand
CTTGTTGGCTTCGTCGGCGCGGGCCGAGGAGTTGCGCACGGTCGACGTGATTTCTTCGAGTGCCGCAGAGGTTTCTTCGAGTGAAGCGGCCTGCTGTTCGGTGCGCTTGGCGAGATCGTCGGCGGCGCTGCGCATCTGCTGGGCATTGGCCTCGATCGAGCCGGTATTGGACTTGACCTCGCCGATCACCGACTGCAGCTTTTCGATGGCGCGATTGAAATCTCCGCGCACGCGCTCCAGATCGGAGCGGAACGGCTGGCGAAGCGCTATCGTCAGGTCGCCGTCGGCAAGATGCGAAAGGCCTGTCGCGAGCGAATCGACGGCGAAGCGGATTTGAGTCTCTTCTTCGAGCTTGGCGGCTTCGTGCGCGGCGCGGTCCGCATCGTTGCGCTCGCGATCCCGACGCGATGTCTCGGTGAGCGCGCGCTTTTCCAACGCCGACAGGCGCAGGCTTTCGGCGGACAGTGCC
>NZ_JBFUBY010001067.1:0-469 GCF_056405515.1 Polaromonas sp. P1_G2 | reverse complement strand
GCCCGCGCTCATGCAGGGCGTCGCGGCCCAGCAGCCGCTGGATCGAGAACATTTCGCCGAGCGTGTTGGTAATTGGCGTGCCGGAGGCCAGCACCAAAGCGCGGCCGGGATTCTTGCTCTCGATGAAGCGGGACTTCACATAGAGGTCCCAAGCACGTTGCGACCCATTCGGGTCAATGCCCTTCAGCGTCGACATATTGGTGGCGAAGGACAGCTTGCGGAACTCCTGCGCCTCGTCGACGACGATCTGGTCGATGCCAATTTCGGAGATAGTCAGCAGGTCGTCCTTGCGAGTGGAGAGCGATTCCAGGCGTTCTTTCAGACCCTCCTTCAAGCGCTCGAGGCGCTTACGAGTGACCCGGTCGTCGCTGTCGACCTTGATCAGAAGGTCCTCGTAGAGCTGCAACTCATCCTGGATCATTTCCTGCTCGAACGCGGACGGCACCGAAATGAACCTGAAGGCCGAATG
>NZ_JBFUBY010001066.1:0-469 GCF_056405515.1 Polaromonas sp. P1_G2 | reverse complement strand
ACGGAAGAGCACCAGGCCGCTCGCATCGTTGAGCAGGCTTTCGCCTTCGAGCAGGATTTGCAGCCGCCGCGGCAGTCTCACCCGCTGCAGCACGGCGCGGGCGGAAATCGCATCGGGCGGCGAAACGACTGCGCCCAGCACGGCACAGGCCGCCCAAGGCAGCGCTGGAAACAACAGATGCGTCACGACGGCAACGATGGCAGACGTGAAAAACACGGCACCGATCGCCAGCGAGGCGATACCGAACACATGCCGGCGCAACCGGCCAAGCGCGATCGCCCATGCGCCATCCATCAGAAGCGGTGGCAGGAAGATGACGAGCACGAGGCCGGGATCGACCGTGATCGCCGGCAGGCCAGGCAGGAAGGCAAGCAGCGCCCCGCCCGAAAGCAGCGCCACCGATGGCGGCAATCCCAGCCGTTCGGCAACGTAATGCAGCGCGATGATCGCCATGAACATGGCAATCACC
>NZ_JBFUBY010001065.1:0-470 GCF_056405515.1 Polaromonas sp. P1_G2 | reverse complement strand
GCTCGATGCCGGTCCGCGGCGCCAGTTTCACGGTGCGCAGCCCGAAAGTGCCAATACGCATACTTTTTACCCAGGATTTTCCCGGAAACGCGACGGATTGGGGTTTTGTTCCGGGGGAAGGGGGTGGGCGAACAGGGAGTAGCGAATAGTTATTGACCAATAGCGAATAGTTAAGAAGCAGTTGACGTCATTGCTGTAAAACTATTCGCTGACAACTATTCGCCATTCGCTCACCCACGGACTTCCAATGCCCCACACCACCGGCCTTTCCACATGACTGCTTCTGGCGCTGATCATTCTCGTCTGGCCGGTCTTCTTCGGCGGGCTGTGGACCTTCGTCCTGATGTCCATGTCCTTCATCGGCGGATGGCGGCGGCTGGCCAGGCGCTATCGCGCCACCCGGCCGCCGGAAGGTCGGCGCGTGATCCGGGGCGTAACCGGCATGGTTGGCATCACGAGCTACAATCGGG
>NZ_JBFUBY010001064.1:0-470 GCF_056405515.1 Polaromonas sp. P1_G2 | reverse complement strand
CGGTAAAACCGCCGACGCGGTCCGGCTCTTCAAGGGTGACATGACGGCGCTGGCCGATCAGATGAACAAGGCGGTAGCGGATCTGGTGGCCTTCATTCTTGGCCAGGCRGAACAYTTTGTTGAKACSAGCGAYGCGGCGGCGAGTTCCGCCTTCATCCTGACAGCTGCGATTGCTGGTTTGGCAGTTATTGTCGCGCTTGTCGGCATCATCTTTGCGATCTCAGGCATTGCCAATCCGATCCGCCGGATTGCTTCGGCGATGCAGCAACTGTCTGGCGGGGATCTCGACAGCACCATTCCCTATGCCGGTCGTGCCGACGAGGTCGGGGAAATGGCCGGCGCCGTCGAAGTGTTTCGCCAGAATGCACTCAATGTCATCAGGCTCGAGCAGGAGGCAGCAGCCTCACGCAGTCAGAGCGAGGCGGCACGCGCTGCGGCCCAGGAGCGCGCCGAACGTGAAGCCGAACAAT
>NZ_JBFUBY010001063.1:0-470 GCF_056405515.1 Polaromonas sp. P1_G2 | reverse complement strand
GCCCGATATCGTGGCCTTCCTGAACGACTTCGTCGATTTCAGCCATGACCTTGTGTTGAAGGATCGCTATGCGCGGGAAATCCTGCGCCTGCTGATCGCCGAAGCAAGCCGCTTTCCGGACCTCGTCGACGAGCATACATCCGAGTTCCTCGACCCGATCTGCGATCATCTGCAGCAGAGATTGGTTCAGGCGGCGAAGGAGGGCACGATCAGACAGTCGCCCGTGATCGATTTTCCCGATCTTCTGCTCGCGCCACCCCTGGTCCTGAACATCTTCGTCCTGCTCCTCGCCGACCGCCAGGACGCCGAAGCCAAGGCCCGCATCGCGGCGGCGAAGGATCTGCTGCTCAACGGCTTGCTGCCGAGGCGGTGATGTCGCCATTGAACGACTATGCAGATTTAAAATGTGTCCCACGGTTTTCCGACAAGAACATACGACGAAACAGAGGACAGGCGCGGCAGCTCCCTTC
>NZ_JBFUBY010001062.1:0-471 GCF_056405515.1 Polaromonas sp. P1_G2 | reverse complement strand
ATCCAAAGGCCATCAAGCAGGATGGGGCCAATTTCCTGACCCTGGTGGGCCTTGGCGGCATCATCGCCGCTGGCCTGCTGTTCGACACCGAGACACCGTTTCCGGGGCCGGCAGCGATGTTGCCATGTCTGTCGACCATGCTGCTGATTGCCGTCGGCGGACAATCGAGTATCGCCCGGCGGTTCCTGGGGTCCAGGCCGATGCTGTTCCTCGGCAAGACCTCCTATTCGATCTATTTGTGGCATTGGCCGATCATCGTCTTCCTGCCCTATTTCCTTCCCAASTCGTCGATGACCTGGGCACCGTTGCTGGTGATCGCAAGCTCGATCGTGCTCGGCTACGTCTCGTGGAAATTCGTTGAACAGCCGTTCCGCTATGCCCGCCCGAATGCCGCGCGCCGGACGGTTTTCGCGAGCTTTGCCGGCAGCCTCGCTTGCGCTGCGATCTTTGCTATCGCGGTCAGCGCCGGGG
>NZ_JBFUBY010001061.1:0-471 GCF_056405515.1 Polaromonas sp. P1_G2 | reverse complement strand
TGTCTATGTCGTGCGCAATATCCTGATGATGGATTTCGTCCGCCACACGCATCTCAAGATTTCCTTCGGCCCGATCAACAATCTCGTTCTCTGCCCGCATTGGCACCAATTGCACCACAGCATCGACCCGCGGCACTACGACAAGAATTTCGGTCTCCTGTTCTCCTTCTGGGACCGGCTGTTCGGAACTTTGGTCGTGCCGGCACCACAGGAAGATTTTCAGTTCGGACTTATCGACCGCGACGTGGGCGACTATCAGTCGCTGTTCGGCCTCTGGATCCTGCCGCTGAAGAAGATGTGGTGGCAGGCGCAGAAACCCTGGCGCAAACTTTTCGGCCGTGGCCAGGACGAACTGGTGCGGACGCAGGACGGGCCTAAATCATGAGCGTGCTCGCATCGCAAAGCGAGGCCGGCCTCGACAGGTTGGAAATTGTCCGTTCCGCAGACCGGCTGGACGCCTTGGGTCCCGCC
>NZ_JBFUBY010001060.1:0-471 GCF_056405515.1 Polaromonas sp. P1_G2 | reverse complement strand
GCTTATTACCTTGCCAAGGAGTACGGCATCGCCAATGTCGCCGTACTGGAAAAAAACTATGTCGGCTCCGGCAATGTCGGACGCAACACGACGATCATCCGCTCCAATTATCTCCTGCCGGGCAATAACCCGTTCTACGAACTTTCGATGAAGCTCTGGGAAGGACTGGAGCAGGATTTCAATTTCAACGCCATGGTGTCGCAGCGCGGCGTGCTCAATCTCTACCATTCCGATGCCCAGCGCGACGCCTTTACCCGGCGCGGAAACGCCATGCGCCTGCACGGCGTCGATGCCGAACTGCTGGACCGCGCCGCCGTCAGAACGATGCTGCCTTTTCTCGACTACGACAATGCCCGGTTTCCGATCCAGGGCGGCCTGTTGCAGAGGCGCGGCGGCACGGTTCGTCACGACGCCGTGGCCTGGGGCTATGCCCGCGGCGCCGACAGCCGGGGCGTCGACATCATCCAGGGC
>NZ_JBFUBY010001059.1:0-472 GCF_056405515.1 Polaromonas sp. P1_G2 | reverse complement strand
TCGCCCGGCAGATCACCGGTTCGGAACCATCCGGCAATGCGCTTATCCTTCCTGATCAGGACGTGGCCACGGCCTATGAACACTATGAAAACGCGATGGCGGAAAAACCCTGGCTTGGCGACTTTCCCCTGATGTTCAAGGGCGCGAAAGTCCGGCGGTCGGGTGAAAGGCTCTGGCTGCAGGACGAGGCGATCAGCCTGCCGCTCGACAATGATCAATCCACCGCCGCCTGGCCGCTCCTGCAATTCGACACGCTCGACGGTGCCGGCATCTGGGATGGCTCCAGCCTCACCTTGTGCTGGGGCGAAACGCCGCTCGGCAGGTGGACGGCATGACATTGCAGGATATCCGCACATCGATCCTGCCGCGCCTGATCTCCGGCGCTCGTGACGGCCTGCCGCTCACATTGCAGGATATCCGCACATCGATCCTGCCGCGCCTGATCTCCGGCGCTCGTGACGGCCTGCCGCTC
>NZ_JBFUBY010001058.1:0-472 GCF_056405515.1 Polaromonas sp. P1_G2 | reverse complement strand
ACCCTGGCTCGGCTTCACCGCCTTTTTCACGCTCGCCATTACGCTCTCGCTGCTAATCTTCATCGGCGAAGCAGTGCGCGACGCTTTCGATCCAAGGAAGACCTTCGGATGAGCAGAACTCGCTTTTTCACGGGTTCCAGCTTATCTTCAAGACAAAGCCTTGAGGATTGAATGTCATGAACAAGATCGTGCGCGAACACTATCCGGTTGCGAACCTGCCCGAGGATTTGCGGAAGGAATTTGAAGGTGCCGAGATGGTGACGCTCCAGATACAAGAGGAAAGCGATTTAGTGGAAATCCGCGATTTGTGGTCTGTTCCGATCGAGCAAATCAAGCCGCTTACGCCTCAGCAATTCGAGGCAGCGTTACAGGAAATTCGCAGTTCCGGTCTGCCCAACGTATCCCCGGATGAGTCTGTTAGACGCATTCGCGAACTTCGAGACGAATGGGATAGCGAATGACGGTGTTCGAA
>NZ_JBFUBY010001057.1:0-472 GCF_056405515.1 Polaromonas sp. P1_G2 | reverse complement strand
TGTTGTACTTGTCGATCAGCGCCTGGATGCGGTCGGTGCGTCCGAGATGCGCATAGCTCGATATGAGCGTGGCGTAGTCCTCGCGGACATCGGACTTCTTTTCGATCACGCGTTCAAACGTGCCGGCGGCTTCGTCGTATTTTCCCTGCGAGAACAGCGAGATTGCGAACATGCGCAGCGTCGCCTGCGAGAGATGGGGATCGATCCTCATCGCCTGCCGGGCCTGCTGTTCCGCCTCTGCCGCATGTCCCGTGGCGTTGAGGATCCACGCCATGCTGACACGGTTGTCGGCATCGTTCGGCGCAAGCTTCATCGCCCGGTCGATGGTAGCGGACGCTTCATCATAGCGCCCCTGCTGCGCAAGCCATTGCGCCGATATCGCATAGGCAAGCGGCGTCGGCTTCTCCAGGGCTTTTTCGAGATTTCTGTTGAGGTTCTTGATTGCGTTCTCTCGACGGGAAAAATCCCAGGA
>NZ_JBFUBY010001056.1:0-473 GCF_056405515.1 Polaromonas sp. P1_G2 | reverse complement strand
CTACCGGGCAGGTATAGACCTGAAAAGTCTCGCCGCGCTTGGCGACATAGGCCAGCCGCGCACCGTCCGGCGACCAGCCATGCCAATAGGACGGCGCCTTCTCGGTCACCAGCCGCGGCGTTCCACCGGTGGCAGGCAGGATATAGACCCGGCTCGCGCCAGCTTCCGTCGAGTCACTGATAACAAGCGTCTTCCCATCCGGGGAAATCCCGTGGTCGTTATTGCAGTCCTTTGCGAAGCCGGTGTCGATCTCGACCATGCCCGGATTGCCGAGATCGACCCGATAGAGCCGCCCGTCACCGTTGATGACCAGCGCCTTGCCGTCCAACGTCCAGTTGGGCGCCTCCACCAGGCGCTCCGTCCGGAGCACGGTTTTGACATATCCCGTCTCAAGGTTGAAAATCGCAACTTCACTTGCCATGCGCTTCTCTTTCCGTCGTCCTCACTACAGCGACTGACGGCTGATGTGAAAG
>NZ_JBFUBY010001055.1:0-473 GCF_056405515.1 Polaromonas sp. P1_G2 | reverse complement strand
GATTGGTCTTGAGGTCTTTCAGGAGAAGCAGGCCTTTGCCCTTGCGATCCTCGGAGAGATAGACGATGCCGGCCCTGAGGCTCGACTTGACGTCCGGAAAGCTCACCGGCTGCCCGTTCAACCGGATCTGGCCCCTGCCGGCCCGCAGGCCGACAATGCCTTCCATCAGTTCCGTGCGGCCGGCGCCGACCAGGCCGGCAAAGCCCAGGATCTCGCCCTTGTGCAGCTTGAAGGAGGCATGCTCGGCGTGGTGCGGGACGCTGAAATCGCTGACCTCGAGCACAGTTCCAGCGGTGGTCGCGGCATGGCGGTCCGGATAGAGTTTCGCCACGTCGCGGCCGACCATCAGCCGCGCCATATCTGCCGGTTCCAGTTCGCTCACCGGATGGCTGGCAACGAGGCGGCCGTCGCGCAGCACGGTCACCTGATCGGCAATCTCCTTCACCTCCTGCAGGCGATGCGAGATGTAGAGC
>NZ_JBFUBY010001054.1:0-473 GCF_056405515.1 Polaromonas sp. P1_G2 | reverse complement strand
GTGGGGCGATCACGCTCTCCTATGGCACCACCAATGCCATTTTCGCCATCATCGCCGCCTCGATCCTCTTGCTCCTGATCGGTATTCCGATCAGCCGCTACGCCATCCGTCACGGCGTCGACATCGATCTGCTGACGCGGGGCGCCGGCTTTGGTTATCTCGGCTCGACGGTGACGTCGCTGATCTATGCGAGCTTCACCTTCATTCTCTTTGCCATCGAGGCGTCAATCATGACCGGGGCGCTGGAGCTGGTGTTCGGCATCCCGCTCTGGATCGGTTATATCGTCAGCGCCGTAGCGGTGATCCCGCTGGTGACCTATGGAGTGAGGATGATCTCGCGCTTCCAGCTGATCACCCAGCCGGTCTGGATCGTGCTCAATGTCTTGCCGTTCATCTTCATCGCCACGTCCGACTGGTCGAAAATCCAGTTCTGGCTCAGCTTTGCCGGCCGGGGGCACCAGTCGGGCGAGCTC
>NZ_JBFUBY010001053.1:0-474 GCF_056405515.1 Polaromonas sp. P1_G2 | reverse complement strand
TTGTCAGCGTTTTATCAGAATAGATCATCACCTCTACTCCCGGTTTTATTTCTCAACGATGCGTGTCTACTGCCAGTCCGCCGCGTATTTCGACGGCGCGGAACAAACCGATTCAAATGGGCATTTGTATCCCTGACATGACCGGGCAGGAGACAGTGACATGGAGAGAAAGTACAAGTATTCGCCCGCTGAAGCGCAGCTTCTACCCGTCGCGGTCACCGTTGTTCTGACCGCGCTCGGCGTCGCCTGTCTGTTGCTCGGTACGGCCAGCATAGGATTTTCTCCGAAGGCGGCGGATGCCTATCAAATCACCGCAGAACGGTAATGCGTCTCGGCCATGGTCGGTTGATCATGTCTTAATGGCTGCACGGAAATATCTGCCTGGCAACAGGTCACATTTGCCCGCCAAGCACGGACATTCACCCGGCTCCTGCATAGTCGCGGAGGGCCGGGGCAATTCCTGCCGCCAAACAC
>NZ_JBFUBY010001052.1:0-474 GCF_056405515.1 Polaromonas sp. P1_G2 | reverse complement strand
TCCGCTATGTCTGCGAACGATTGGCCATCCCAACGAATATCGCTGCCGTCCGGCATTCGACCGATGCCGGCGACAAGCTCGCTGCATATTATGGTCCGAAGGAAATCCGCTTGGCACAGTTGATCTATGCGGAGGATTTTCTGCGCTTTGGCTATGACAGCCGCAGCTTGCCGACAGGATAGTCCGCTTCAGCCGGCCACCAGTCTATCCGAGCTGCATAAGCCGGTTTATCAAATTCTCATGCCGCTCTATTGCTATCTCAGCCGACCAGCGTTCGACGATGGTCTGGCGGGCCGACCTCCGCATTGCCTCTATCGCTGGGCCGCCGGCGAGAGCGATTTCGATCCTCGATGCGATCGCATCGGGGTCAAAAAAACCAGCCAGCAGCCCATTTTCTTCATCCGTGACGAATTCCCGGACCGGCGCAGTGTCCGAACCAACGACGGCACAGCCTGTCGACAATGCCTCGAACGC
>NZ_JBFUBY010001051.1:0-474 GCF_056405515.1 Polaromonas sp. P1_G2 | reverse complement strand
GCCCAGCAGGACAATCGGGCGCATGCGGCGATGACTTTGGCCTTGACGGCGATCTATCTCGGTGTGGCCGAAGCCGCGCAGGAGGCATTCATCCGCTTCGCCCATGAACGGGTTCCGACCAATCTGGGCCACCCGATCGCCCGCACGGAGCGCTTCGTCACGCTCTCGGGCGAAATCGACCTCCTCGTCTCCGGTGCCCGGGAGATCATTTTCGACACCCTCAGAGCCGGCTTGGGCAATCCGGAAAGACTTGTGCGGGCGCGCCTGACTGCCGGGCGGCAGTTGCGCGATGCGGTCCAGATTGCTGTGCGCGGCCTTGGCAATCCCGGCCTGGGCTCCGACCTGGGGCTCGAACGGCATTTTCGCGACATTCAGGCCGTGCTCGTCCACGCTCCACAGGAGGACACATGCATATCGATGCTCGGCCGCGCCGCCTTCGACCGGTGGAATCGAGAGAAGGCTGCCGTGGTACGG
>NZ_JBFUBY010001050.1:0-475 GCF_056405515.1 Polaromonas sp. P1_G2 | reverse complement strand
GCGCGAGACCCCGCCGTAGTCGAGCACCGCAGGTTGCCCCGAAGCGCAGCGTAGGGGACCCAGACTGCGGGTCGCCTTTTCTTTGCTTACTTTCTTTTGCTTACTTTTCTTTGGCGAAGCAAAGAAAAGTGAGTCGCCGCCGGGCGACCCCGGCCAGCCACTCTCAGCAGCGAGCGCCCAGCCGGAGCAAGAACCGGCCCTCTACTGCGCCTTCCGCAACGTCTCCACCACAGGCGTATTCAAAACAGACCGTAAACCCCACCACCCAGCAGCCAACGCCAACACTGCCCCAGCCAGGCTCCCCAGCAAAGGCACAGTCCAAGACCCCGTCCAGTTAAATTCAAACACAAACCGCGCCAACCCCCATCCCACAGCCAGCGCGACGATGGAAGCTAAAAATCCAGCCAGCAACCCAACCCCCGCCAGCTCAGCCCGCTGCACCTGCCGCAGCAAGGAGGCCCGCGCCCCCACCGCC
>NZ_JBFUBY010001049.1:0-475 GCF_056405515.1 Polaromonas sp. P1_G2 | reverse complement strand
AGCGCCAATACCTGGGTCAACGGCCACCTGGCGATCGACGGCACCGGCGACAATATTTTCGCCACGATCTGGGACGGCGGCGGTCACGACACCTATGACCTGCACGCCTATCGCAGCAATCTGGCAATCGATCTGCAGCCCGGCGCCTATTCGACCTTCGCCCACAGCCAGCTCGCCAATCTCGGCAAATATGACCATAACGGCCTGCATCTGGCGGCCGGCAATATCTATAATGCGCTGCAGTATAACGGCGACTTGCGCTCGCTGATCGAAGATGCGATCGGCGGATCGGGCAGTGACGTTATCTGGGGGAATACCGCACGCAACCGGCTGGTCGGCGGCGCAGGCAAGGACGATTTCGTCTTCAAGTCAGGCTGGGGCCATGACGAGGTCAAGGATTTCGGCAGCCAGGACAAGATCGATGTCAGCAGCTATAGCGGCTTGGTGTTCTTCGACAGTGCAGTCTACCCCGATT
>NZ_JBFUBY010001048.1:0-475 GCF_056405515.1 Polaromonas sp. P1_G2 | reverse complement strand
GTTAAGTACCGTGCTTCTCCTTGCCTCATGCGCGAATACGGTGCGCGGCGTGGGCAAGGACATGACCAACACGGCCAAAGCAACCGATCATGCGGTTAAGCGTGCGGCAGACTGATCCCAACTTTTTCCAGGAGCACTATCATGAGCACTCTTTCGACCCGGGTTGCCGTTGCCCTGATTGCCGTTCTGGCTCTTTCGTCCTGCGCCAACACGATTCGCGGCGCCGGTGAAGATGTCCATCAGACGACGCATGCCATCAAGCATGCTGCTCAATGAAGGATAGAAATCAGGTCAAATGAAAACCGGCCGCCCAGGTGGGCGGCCGGTTTGTCAAATTCCTGCAAACAAATCAGGCCTTGGCGGCGAGCATGTTGTGCTTGCGCTTGATGAAATCCTTGGCGGTTTCGACCGCGATTGCCGCGTCACGGCAATAGGCATCGGCACCGACGGCCTTGCCGAACTCTTCGTTCAGCGG
>NZ_JBFUBY010001047.1:0-475 GCF_056405515.1 Polaromonas sp. P1_G2 | reverse complement strand
GTGTAGCCGTTGTCCAGCGCCGCCGAATAGACGAACGGCTTGAAGGACGAACCCGGCTGCCGCATCGCCTGCGTCGCCCGGTTGAACTCAGATTGTGAATAGGAGAAGCCGCCGACCATGGCCAAGACACGACCTGTCTGCGGGTCCATGGCGACAAGACCACCCTGCACTTTCGGCGGCTGGCGCAACTGGTAGCCGCCGTCGTCCAGCGCCTGGACATAGATGACATCACCCGTGTCGACCACGCCGGTCGGATCCTTGGCGGCCTTGCGATCACTCGCCGACGGGCGGTAAGCCCATTTCATGTCCTTGGCATCGATGCGGCCGGTCTTCCGGTCCGCGGCGATCTTGCCGCCGCCGTCTACATCCGGCCGTATGCCAATATCCACACCGGCATTGTCCGCGGCAAGCACCACGGCGAGCTTCCATTCCGGCACGTCACGGAGCGGCGGCAGCTTGGCGAGCGGCACGCCCC
>NZ_JBFUBY010001046.1:0-475 GCF_056405515.1 Polaromonas sp. P1_G2 | reverse complement strand
GACGATATACTGCACGAATTTCAGCGCCAGATCCGGGTGCTTGGAATCCTTCATCACGCCGATCGACTGTGCCCAGCGCACGGCCCCTTGTTTCGGCACGATCCAATCGAGATTCGGCTTGTCCTTGGCGAGCGACGCGGTGATCCATTCACCGCCGCCGACCAGGATATCGACTTCTCCGGTCGCCAGCGCGGTCTGTGACGAGGTGACGTCGCTCACCTCTTTCGAGACCTTCTTCATCGCCGAAAGCTTTTCCGCGATCGCCGGCATGTCCTTGTCCGAGATGTCGGCAGTCTTCTTGCCGAGCGCCATCTGCACCAGGCCGATCATCGGCAGGTAATAATCGTAGAGCGCGATGCGGCCCTTGTACTTGTCCGACCACATCACCGACAGGTCTTCCATGTCCTTGGGGTCGACCTTGGTCTTGTCGAAGGAAATGGTGTTGTAGCCGAACTTTTCCGTCACGGCATAGGTC
>NZ_JBFUBY010001045.1:0-475 GCF_056405515.1 Polaromonas sp. P1_G2 | reverse complement strand
GTGAATTTCTGGCTGCCCGCAGCCTATCACACCCCCGCCACCACCGTTTCGGCGCTGTTTGCCGGTCTGCTGACCAAGGTCGGCATCTATGCCATGCTGCGCATACTCCTGATGCTGATGCCGGTCGAGGCGGAGCGTCTTGGGCCTGTGATCGGCATCGTCGCCATCCTCACCATGTTGACTGGCGGTTTTGGCGCCATCGGCGTCTCGGATCTCCGCCGCATGCTCGGCTACTGGGTGATCGCCGGCATTGGCGTCATGCTGGCTGGATTGGCGCTGGGCGGGGAAGTGCCTGTTTCCGCCGCGATATTCTACATGCTGCATTCGATGATGGTCATGACTGCGCTCTATTTTCTCGCCGGGATGATCGGCCGGGCCTGTGGCAGTCTCGATGTTGCCGGCCTCGGCGGAATTTACGCCAGTGCGCCGCGGCTCTCGGCACTCGCGCTGCTCCTGCTGCTCAGCATTGCCGGCC
>NZ_JBFUBY010001044.1:0-476 GCF_056405515.1 Polaromonas sp. P1_G2 | reverse complement strand
GGATCGGCCTGAGGCGTAACCGGCAGGCCTCGATCGCAGCTTCGACAGCGCTCTCGCCCCTCTCCTGCGCCTGGCGGGCGAATTCGACGATCAGGATGGCGTTCTTCGCCGCGAGCCCGATCAGCACGATGAGGCCGATCTGGGTCAGGATATTGTTGTCCTGGCCGCGCAGGTAAACACCGATCAGCGCCGCCAGGATGGCGAGCGGCACGATCAGGATGATCGCCAGCGGCAGAACCCAGCTTTCATATTGCGCCGACAGCGCCAGGAACTCGAACACCACGGACAGCGCAAAGATATAGACTGCCGTATTGCCGGTGTTCTTTTCCTGGAAGGCAAGCTCGGTCCACTCGAAGGTCGTGCCCGGCGGCTGCAATTCATGCGCCAGCGCCTCCATTTTCTCGATCGCGCTGCCGGTCGAAAAACCCGGCGCCGGATTGCCCTGCACCGGAACCGAGACATACATGTTGTAGTGC
>NZ_JBFUBY010001043.1:0-476 GCF_056405515.1 Polaromonas sp. P1_G2 | reverse complement strand
GCCCATGCCCAATCGGCGCCGTTTTCTGTGGCCGATCATGGCGACACTGCTGGTGATTGGCTGGAGTTCCGGTTTCGTCGGCATACGCTATGCGAGCGAGGAAGCAAGCGTGCCGCTACTCCTGTTCTGGCGAACGCTTTTGTCGGGGGTGATCCTGTTGCCCTTTGCTCTCACCGTAGGTCCGCGCATGCGCCTGCGAAGCGTGCTGGAGCAGATGGTGTTCGGCGTCATGTCGGTGTTTCTCTATCTGGGTGGCTTTGCCCTGGCGATCGAACAGCGCGTGCCGACCGGATTGGTGGCGCTGATTTCCGACCTGCTGCCGCTGGCGATCGCATGCCTGTCRCAACCCGTGCTGGGCGAAAAGCTGAGCCGGCGGCAATGGTTGGGAACGGTGATTGCAGTGGCTGGCGTGCTACTCGTGTCGTTCGATAGCCTGAGCTTCGGCAAGGCGCCGGCATGGGCCTATGGCGTTACGG
>NZ_JBFUBY010001042.1:0-476 GCF_056405515.1 Polaromonas sp. P1_G2 | reverse complement strand
GAGCAATACGCCGCTCCCCTCGCGCTGCGACCGCCATGCGGATTTCCAGCCATCGCCGTGCAAGGTCAGTGGGTCGGGTGGATTGTTGGGAGGGAAATTCCATCGCCGTCCGTCGAATTCGAATGCGTTGCCGGCGATGCGGTTGACATAGGGCAGCATTGGAAACATGGCCGCGCCCAGCACATTGCCCGCCTCCCATTCTTCCAGCGACAAAGGCCGCATCAGGTCGATGCCGCCGTGCCGGAAATAGGCCAGGCTGCCGCCGATTGCCGGCGCCAGCCCGATCGTCAGCGGTCCAGCAGAGAGTTCGATGAGTTCAGAATGCGCGTCCAAGATCCCGATGGTTCCCGTTTCGGCGGCAGAGCGATGCCAAGGTCCTACTACGATTCGTGGGCGCAAGCAGGTAGACGTAACGTGAAGGCCGGATTTCACGGCATCGCAAGATGAAGGTGCCGCGCGAGCGCATCGAGGATAAG
>NZ_JBFUBY010001041.1:0-477 GCF_056405515.1 Polaromonas sp. P1_G2 | reverse complement strand
GGCATCAGAACGTAAAGCGCGTCAGCGCTGGAGGAATCGAGGATGATGGTCGGCGAGCCTGGATCGGCGAGCTTGAACACCGCATCATCGCCTGTCAGCTGACTGGTGATGTCGAGGAGATAGCGGGCATTGAAGCCGATTTCCAGCGGGTCGCCCTCAAAGGAGACCGCAAGTTCTTCCGTGGCGCTGCCGGAATCGGGATTGTTGACGGTAAGCGTCATCTGGCCGTCGGCCAGCGCCAGCTTGACGGCGCGGCCGCGCTCCGACGAAATCGTCGAGACGCGGTCGACGGCGCTGGCGAAGGTGCCGCAGTCGACGCGCATTTCCTTGTCGTTGCCCGAAGGGATGACACGCTGGTAATCCGGGAAAGTGCCGTCGATCAGCTTGGAGGTCAGCACGATCTCGCCGAAGGACAAGCGGATTTTGGCGTCCGAGACCTCGAAGCGGATATTGGCCTCCGGGTCCTCGATCAGTTTC
>NZ_JBFUBY010001040.1:0-477 GCF_056405515.1 Polaromonas sp. P1_G2 | reverse complement strand
CAAGCTTGCGCGAAGGTTTTCGTTTTTCAGCTCAGAGCCGGATTCGGGATGCCTTTGCCGAGGCTGCAATTTTCCGGCGGCCGGCCCATAAGCCGTCCCTCATACCAGTCGACCCATGCGTCCCAGCGCCTATGCCGCGCAGATGGCGACCCGCGAAACGTTCCTATGAGCTCCGACAATTCGGGCTGTTCGGTTTTGATGTCGATATTCGTCCCCCAGGCCGGCGCCATGGCAAGCGCCGGTGCGGCAGTTCCGGCCTCGACCAGACCAATGTCGGCGTCGAGCGCCTGCCAGAAGACGGCCTGACGCGCTGATGCCAGCGCAGGGTCAACAATTGCGGAGAGCGCCGAGCACGCCGTATAGGCGATTTCACCTGCCGGTCGACCCGTCGTCGCGTCACTGATGGCGTAGACCGCATAGACCGAGCCTGCGGGAGCAAGCGCGAAGGTGTCGCCGTGATCACGCAAGCCTTCGTTC
>NZ_JBFUBY010001039.1:0-478 GCF_056405515.1 Polaromonas sp. P1_G2 | reverse complement strand
GTGGTGTAGTGCACGAGTTTGTCCAGGTCGGCCGGGAACTGGACCCGGTTGGATTCGGCATGGGCCGCCCAGCCGGCGAGCGAAAGGAGAAGTGCGAGAACGAAGCGGCCAAAGCTCATGAGGTCAAACCCTGTCAAAGTAGAGATGATGACAAGGTAGGCGACAACGCAGCTGGGCATTAGCCGCCGGAAACCGTATGAAGCTATTAGTTGTGCTTATTAATCACAGATTTTTGATTAGCCGTGATGCGGCAATCATTCACGGTAGCGCAGCGCCTCGATGAACACGGCGAAGGCCGGCGAGGCATGCCTGCGGTTCGGATAATAAAGGTGGTAGCCTGAGAACGGTTCACACCAGTCTCCGAGCACCCGCTCGAGGCCCCTGCCGTCGAAATATGGCGACGCCTGGTCTTCCGGCAGGTAGGCAAGGCCGAGGCCTGCAAGGGCTGCGTCGAGCCGCATGGCGATATTGTTGAAGG
>NZ_JBFUBY010001038.1:0-478 GCF_056405515.1 Polaromonas sp. P1_G2 | reverse complement strand
TTCGTCGTCCTTGGTAGAATAATCGACGAGCGCGATCGTATCCTCGCCGGCATGCGGGACGTCATCGGTGAAAATATGGCCGATCGTGGTGGTGACGCAGCCGGAGAAGAAAGCCTGCACGCCCTTTTCGCGCAACAGATAGACCGTCGTCCAGTCGCGACAACCGATCGGCTGGTATTTCCTCAGATAGTCGATCGCCTTGTCCGACAGCATCTCGCGATTGTTGACGTGGAAGGAGATAAAGATCGGTCGGATGTTATCATGGAACGGAAAATCGAACATCGTCTCGAAGACGGGATGCATGTACCAGCCGTAGGCAAACATCCACGTCTTCTCGGGAATCGAATCCCAGGAGGAGAAGTCGCGATTGACTGCGATGGGACGGATCTTCGCCGTCCGTTTCACCAAACGGCCTTCAGGGGCGATCCGCGTCTTCAGTTCTTCCAGCTTGCGGCCAAGTTCGCTGTCGTCATAGCGT
>NZ_JBFUBY010001037.1:0-478 GCF_056405515.1 Polaromonas sp. P1_G2 | reverse complement strand
GGCATGACCACGTCGGAGACGACCACGTCGATCTGGCCGTCGAGCTCTTCGAGGATGTCGAGTGCCTCGACGCCGGAGCCGGCTTCGTGGACGGTGTAGCCCCGGGTTTCGAGCATGCGCTTGCCGCCGCGGCGCACGGCGTCCTCGTCCTCGACGAGAAGCACGACCGTCGACTTGCCGGTCAGGTCGACATCGTCGGTCGCGGCCGAGGCGGCAGGCTGCTGCTCGGCAGCGGTCTTGGCATTGTCACTATCCGCCGTGCTCTCTTGCGCCACATGGCGCGGCAGGAAGATGTGGAAGGTCGTGCCCTTGCCGACTTCCGATTCCGGGAAGATATAGCCACCCGATTGCTTGATGATGCCATAGACCATGGAAAGGCCGAGGCCGGTCCCCTTGCCCACTTCCTTGGTGGTGAAGAAGGGCTCGAAGATCTTGTCCATGATCTCGGGCGGGATGCCGGTGCCGTTGTCGGCAATAT
>NZ_JBFUBY010001036.1:0-478 GCF_056405515.1 Polaromonas sp. P1_G2 | reverse complement strand
GCTCTGTTCTTTGGCAAGATCGCGGACATGGCGGAAAATTCCTCCGACGGGAGAGCGGAAACAATGGAGGATCCTGAGCGGCACGGGGTCCTGCATGAAGAACACCTAGAACAGGCGTTCGCGAACGTAGATCGTATCTCCGGCAAGCACGGAACTGGAAATCGACACACGACCGGTCAGGATATTGCCGTTGACCTTGCGGGTCACGTCGGCATTGGCCTGGTTGGCGCGCGCTGTGTAGCCGCCTGCGACGGCAATTGCGTTCTGGATCGTCATKCCAGGAACATAGGTATACTGACCGGGTTGTCCAACCTCGCCCATGACGAAAATCGAGCGGTAGCGGTCGACMTCGATCGACACGTCGGGATCGCGCAGATAGCCCTGGCGCAGCTTGGCTGCAATCTGACCTTCCAGCTCTTGCAGCGTCCGACCGCGCGCTGGCACGGTGCCGATCAGCGGAAAGGCGATATAGCCGGCC
>NZ_JBFUBY010001035.1:0-478 GCF_056405515.1 Polaromonas sp. P1_G2 | reverse complement strand
GTGCTGCAGAACCGGCCGCTGCCGATTTGATTGTGCGGGCGAGGCGGCGAATGGTGGCTGGGGTTGTAGAGGGGGTGATGCGCCCATGTCTCGTCACGCGCCCGCGTTTGAAAGACACTCCGGAGCCGGCTATATTGGGTGTAGAGAGGAACTGGAACATGATGTCGGTCCACGATGCATTAGAAGCATGGCAAGACGACAGGATCACCGCATCCAAGGCGATGCTCCTCTCCGGCGCGAAGGACGTGCTCGAACTTTATGAACTGGCCGCCGCGTGCGATGGGGACATTCGGCTCGAACTCACCGCTGAAGAGGCGGCCATGGTCTCCAAGGTGACGGATGCCATCCGCAAGGTTATGGAACCCTCGCGCGGCACGCCGCAGCGGTCGCCGGGAACGCGCACCGCGTGACAGCTATCGTAAGATTCCCCTTACCGTCGTCATCGTCGACAGCGGCAGCAAGCGATAGGGCTTGGTGG
>NZ_JBFUBY010001034.1:0-479 GCF_056405515.1 Polaromonas sp. P1_G2 | reverse complement strand
GGTGAATGCGCTCCGGCAGGACGATTTCCGGCCGCTCGACGTCATCATACGGGATCCGGCCCAGCAGGTGGCTGATCATGTTGAGGCGGGCGCGCTTCTTGTCGACCGCTTCGACGACCCACCAGGGTGCTTCCGGCGTATGGGTGCGGGCCAGCATCTCTTCCTTGGCCTTGGTATAGTCTTCCCAATGGACGCGGCTTTCGAGGTCCATCGGCGAGAGCTTCCATTGCTTCAGCGGATCGTGGATGCGCATGTTGAAGCGGAATTCCTGCTCCTCGTCGGTGATCGAGAACCAATATTTGATCAGGATGATGCCGGAGCGGACGAGCATGCGCTCGAATTCCGGCACGGAGCGGAAGAATTCTTCCAGTTCGTCAGGCGTGCAGAAGCCCATGACGCGCTCGACGCCGGCACGGTTATACCAGGAGCGGTCGAACAGCACCATTTCGCCGGCGCTCGGCAGATGCGCCGTGTAGCGC
>NZ_JBFUBY010001033.1:0-479 GCF_056405515.1 Polaromonas sp. P1_G2 | reverse complement strand
CAGCCGAAGACGGCAATCGTCATCCACAACGGACAATCGGCGGAGATCCCGCTCGCGGAGATTCGCATCGGCGATCGCATACAGGTCCGGCCCGGCGAGAAGATCGCGGTCGATGGCGTGGTCGAGGATGGTCATTCCTTCGTCGACGAGTCGATGATTTCGGGCGAGCCGATGCCCGTCGAGAAAACCGCGGGAGGCTCGGTGATCGGCGGCACGGTCAACCGCACCGGCAGCTTCATCTTCCGCGCCGAAAAGATCGGCGCGGATACTGTGCTCGCGCAGATCATCCGCATGGTCGAGCAGGCGCAGGGCGCCAAGCTGCCGATCCAGTCGCTGGTCGATACGATCACGGCCTTGTTCGTGCCGGCGGTGATGGGTGTTGCGGCTCTGACGGTGCTTGTCTGGCTGATTACGATCACGGCCTTGTTCGTGCCGGCGGTGATGGGTGTTGCGGCTCTGACGGTGCTTGTCTGGCTGAT
>NZ_JBFUBY010001032.1:0-479 GCF_056405515.1 Polaromonas sp. P1_G2 | reverse complement strand
AGCCGGGGGCGACTGTCGATCCGCAATTCGCCGTGTCCATCTCCGGGATCGATCCCGCGGCCACCGAGGCTTCGACGCTCGTGAAGCGGTATCTGGCCCTTGGCGGTGTACGGAAGGCAGCAGCCGACGACAACCAGATTTCGACGCGGGTGTGGGAGAACGAGCCGCCCGATGCTGCCGATTACTGGGAGCGCAACGTCGCTTCTCTTCCGGACGTGCGGCGCAAGGAAGTGGAATCCCTGCTTCCTTCGATCAGCGGAGACACTCGATAATTCGGCGATGACACGCGAGGAACGACCATGACTAAATATCCCAAACCGCCATTTCCCGAGCAACAGCAGCCGATGCCGGGCGAGACGAAGAAGATGGACCCGGTGCCCGATCACGGGGAGAAGTCCTACAAAGGCTCCGGTCGCCTCATGGACATGAAGGCGATCATCACCGGAGCTGACAGCGGCATCGGCCGGGCGGTCGCACTC
>NZ_JBFUBY010001031.1:0-480 GCF_056405515.1 Polaromonas sp. P1_G2 | reverse complement strand
CTATAGCGGCTTCCGGTTGCGCGCCGTGATCGCGACGAAGCAGACCGGTTGGTTCTCGTTCATCACCCGCACGGACATTTATGACGCGGACAAGCTGCGTGCCGACGAAGAGGCGCTGCGCCAGTTCTACTATAACCACGGCTATCCGGATTTCCGCGTCATCTCGTCCAATGCACAGCTTGATCCGTCGACCAACAAGTACACGATCAATTTTGTCGTCGACGAAGGCGAGCGTTACAAGTTCGGGCCGGTTCAGGTCGAGAGCACGGTCGAAGGTGTCAATGCCGACGATCTGAAGAGCCTTGCGGACAGCCAGGAAGGCAGCACCTATCGTGCACGCGACGTCCAGGATTCTCTGGATGCGATTTCGAAGCGTGTTGCCGCGGCGGGCTATCCGTTTGCACGCGTCACGCCGCGCGGCAACCGCGACATGGCCAACAAGACGATCGCCGTCGATTATCTCGTCGACCAGGGCGAGCG
>NZ_JBFUBY010001030.1:0-480 GCF_056405515.1 Polaromonas sp. P1_G2 | reverse complement strand
CATCTCCGTCAGCAGGATATCGGGAAAGTGCGACACGTTTATCATCCTCATAGGCTCGCCTTCCGCAAGCCTTCCGCGTAGAGACGGATAACGATTGGTCATTCAGAGCATGCCGAAGATGCGACTCCATGTCTTGTTGCCCTGTTGCACAACTGTCATAAAGCGGGTCTAAGGCTTCCTAAAATTCTGCTCAGCGGGCACCCTACATGGAACTTGCTGTTTCCAATATTCCCGGTTTCGTCTGGGCACATCGTTTCCATCCGAGCGCGGGGCAATCCGAGCGGATGTCGCCGACCTGTACGATGCGTGACATCAAGGTCAATGAGGGCTTCGTCTGGCTGCATCTCGGCCTTTCCGATGCGCGCGTGCCTGCCTTTCTAGAAAGTCTGCCGGACCTATCCATCGAAGCGGTCCAAGCGCTCACCAATCGTGACCCGCATGCGGCGCTGTCGCTCTCTGCGGATCTCATCTGCGGCACGC
>NZ_JBFUBY010001029.1:0-480 GCF_056405515.1 Polaromonas sp. P1_G2 | reverse complement strand
GGCCTGCGGCGCGTCATAGATATTGTCAGCCGGGAAGCCGGCCTTCTTCAACACCGAAATCGCGCCTTCGACGCGGTCGACGGCGGTCGGAAGTGAATCGTAGGAGACGCGGATCGCGCCGACATTCTTCATGTCCCAGCCGCGCTTCTTCATTTCGTCGATGATCGACTGGCCGACGGCCTCGCCGATCTTGGTGGCGGAAATGCCCATATGCGGCACGTCTTCGAGCGGCTTGCCATCGGCGCCGACGAGGCGGTCGTCAACGGTCATCAGCTTGAGCTGGTTGGCTTCTGCCTTGGCGACGATGCCCGGTCCGAGCTTGACGTCCGGCGTGCAGATGATGAAGCCCTGCGCACCCTGGGCGCCGAGATTGTCGATCGCCGACTGGACCTTTTCGCCATCTTCGGCGCCGATCTTGACGACGGTGAAACCCTTTTCCTTGCCGGCCTGTTCGGCGAATTTCCATTCGTCCTGGAACCA
>NZ_JBFUBY010001028.1:0-480 GCF_056405515.1 Polaromonas sp. P1_G2 | reverse complement strand
AGCTCGTATAGCGCGGCAGCCGCGCGTCGCCATAGGTGGCGACCAGTCTCTCGGACATCATGATCTCCTTTGCTTCCCCACGGAAAATAGCGGGCTCTGAAAGGCAGACTTTGCTCTGGGACAATCCGGCGGCGGAAATTCCGGGCTATCTTTGCTCCCCGACAAAGTAGAGGCCGCGTGTCGCAGCTACGTTCAGGAGGCCAGGCGCACTTGCTGGGCAGACCGAACCTACAGGAGCCAACATGCTGCATTCCCAGGACATTCCCGAGATCGACGTTCGACAGATTCCACCGGGCCAGCGTCATCCTGCCATCTTTGGCATCTTGACGGCGCTCGCGCCGGGCGCTGCGATGCGCGTGACCAGCGACCATGATCCCCGGCCACTCCGATATCAGATCGAAGCCAGATATGCCGACGAATTCGGCTGGCTCTATCTGGAGCAGGGGCCTGACACCTGGCGGGTGCAGATCAGCCGTGCCG
>NZ_JBFUBY010001027.1:0-481 GCF_056405515.1 Polaromonas sp. P1_G2 | reverse complement strand
GCGCTGCATGTCGATCGCTGTCTCTCCTGCCTCGCCTGCGTGACCACCTGTCCCTCCGGCGTCGATTATATGCATCTGATCGACCACGCCCGCATCCATGTCGAGAAGACCTACAAGCGCCCGCCGATGCGCCGCCTGCAGCGCGCTTTGCTTGCCTATTTCATGCCGTCGTCAAGCCGTTTCCGCTTCGCGATGACGCTCGCCGCGCTCGGCCGGCCATTTGCCGGATTGATGCGGCGCGTGCCGGCGTTGAAATCCTTCGCCGCCATGGTCGAGCTTGCACCGCGCACGCTGCCGCCGAAGTCGCGTTTCGCTGAGCCAGGCACATTTCCGGCCAAGGGCGCAAGGCAGAAACGGGTCGCCATGCTGACCGGCTGCGTCCAGCCCGTCATCGATCCCGGCATCAACGAAGCGGCGATCGAACTGCTCACCAATCTCGGCGTCGAGGTCGTGCTGCCGAAGGGCGAAGCTTGTTGTGGCT
>NZ_JBFUBY010001026.1:0-481 GCF_056405515.1 Polaromonas sp. P1_G2 | reverse complement strand
GGATCTTGATGCCCTCGATCTTCTCCATCGGCTTGACGCTTTCGCGGATGATGCCTTCGAGCTTGTCGAGGATGCGGGCGCGGGTGCGGCTGGCGCGGGCGCCGTCCGAGAGCATGTTCTCCGCCTCGTCGAGTTGACGGTTGCCTTCGGCATCGACCTCGTAGCGGGCGGCGGCGGCGAGTGCGGCGATCTTGTCGGCTTCCGCTCTGGCCTCAGCCTGGATTTTCAGCGCCTCGGCATGGCTTTTCGCCGCCTTCATCTCGGTTTCGGCCGCGGCCGTGAGGCGGATTGCCTCGCGCTCGGCTTCACGCTTGGCAGCGATGATCTCGGTGACTGAGCGGCGCTCGGCAATTTCGCGCTCGCGGGCGGTGAAGGCCTGCTCCTCCGCCTGGATAGCCTTGGCGCGGACGGCTTCCGCAGCGGCGATGGCCGACGAACGCTCCTGTGTCCGCTTGGCGAGTTCTACGGCCTTCTGTATCTC
>NZ_JBFUBY010001025.1:0-481 GCF_056405515.1 Polaromonas sp. P1_G2 | reverse complement strand
TCCAGGGATTCAACCTGTGGCCATCCTGGACGTTGGAGAACTACATCGAGGTCGAGACGCAACGTGATTACGTCAAGCCGTTCACGAATTCGGTACTCCTCTCCGTGGGATCGACGATCATCGCAGTTCTGATCGCCGTTCCTGCCGCCTGGTCCATGGCATTCTCACCCACCGCGCGCACCAAGGACATCCTGATGTGGATGCTCTCGACCAAGATGATGCCGGCCGTCGCGGTGCTGGTGCCGATCTATCTGTTGTTCCGGGATTTCGGCCTGTTGGACAGCCGGATCGGCCTGACCGTCATGCTGATGCTGATCAACCTGCCGATCGTCGTCTGGATGCTCTACACCTATTTCCGCGAAATTCCGGGTGAAATCCTGGAAGCCGCGCGCATGGATGGCGCATCGCTCTGGGGCGAAATCTGGCACGTGCTGACGCCGATGGCCGTTCCAGGGATCGCCTCCACCATGCTTCTCAACGT
>NZ_JBFUBY010001024.1:0-481 GCF_056405515.1 Polaromonas sp. P1_G2 | reverse complement strand
GCTGTTGGATCAGGTACGGTGAGGGCATGCGGTCGCAACGATCGTCGTAGACAGCTGCTGCGTACTGTTTTCGCGGCTGTGCAATTTCTGTGATTTGTGCCTATTAAATAGGCAAGTGTCGAAACTGCTTGATTTTCGGGCGACGTTCGCGCATTGAAGGGCCACGCGAGCTTCGCGAGAGAGTGTCGACCAGAGAGCAGCGCAACAAGCATGGCAATTTTTCCGATAATGATGCCGAGGCCGATTCGGCCTGTCTTCGTGCCCGGCATTGTCGACCGGTGGTAATCCTTGGCAAACCGTCTTTCCAAGCCTGGCGATATTAATGTGCTCGTCATCGACGAGAACAGCATCAGGGCCTCGATCATCGAAATGGGCTTGCGCGAAGCGGGCTATGACAATGTCACGATCATCGATGACATGAACGGCCTTGCCCGCCGCATCATGGACATCAATCCCGATGTCATCGTCATCGATATCGAAA
>NZ_JBFUBY010001023.1:0-481 GCF_056405515.1 Polaromonas sp. P1_G2 | reverse complement strand
CCTTGATGGTGGCCATTCCCCCTCCGACTGTTTTTAATTACGCCCTCTTGCCAAACAGGGCTGTCTTTGCTGTTATACGAAACGTTTCGACTTGGCAAATTGACGTCGCGGGATTTGGGGAGGACCAGGCCGCGATTTTTTGAGACCCGAACACGAAACGTTTCGACAATTCGAATGAATGGAAACGCGCCGGCAGAGGCGCATGGGAGGATGATATGCAGGATATTTCGCGGCGCACGCTGCTGGCTACATCTGCGGCTGCGCTCGTCGGCGCCGGCGTCGGACGTGCCTTTGCGCAATCCGATGTCTCGGCGACACTGAAAGTGCAGGGTTTCGGTGGCGACGCCGAAATGGCGGCGATGACCAATGCCATTGCCCGCTTCAACAAAAAATACCCCAACGTCAAGGTCGAACTGGCCGTCGACCCGATCTCGACCGGCTGGGGCGACTATGTGACGAAGGTGTTCGCGCAGTTCAATTC
>NZ_JBFUBY010001022.1:0-481 GCF_056405515.1 Polaromonas sp. P1_G2 | reverse complement strand
GAACTATGTGACGACCATGGCCTCGGCGCTCGAGGAAGAAAACCGCATGTCGCGGCTGATCGACGAGAACGACAAGCTCTCGACACGCAACAAGGCCGAGCTCGAAAACGAGAAGCAGCGCACCGCCGAACTGGCGTCGCGCGCCACATCTCTCGAAAATTTGATCTCGTCGATGGAGAAGGACATCGCCTCGACCCGGCAAGCCGCAGAGGCTTCAAAACTCGAGGATATCAAGCGCCAGAACATGTCACCGGCCGAGTTGGAACAGGCCAGGCGCGACGCCGAGACCAACCTGCCCGACAAAAACCGCATTGCGCCCGCATATCCGTTCTCGGTAATGAAGGCCAAATTGGACCTGCCGGTTGCCGGCGACGTCTTGCGGTTTTTTGGTGATGACGATGGAACCGGCCATCCGGCACAGGGTCTGACGGTTGCAGCCGGCCAGGGATTGGTGGTGACGGCGCCGGCCGATGGCTGGATC
>NZ_JBFUBY010001021.1:0-482 GCF_056405515.1 Polaromonas sp. P1_G2 | reverse complement strand
GCGTGCTGCAGGGCAATGTCAACGCGATCGCGCTTGAGCCGCTTGGCCATATCGCCGGCACGGCCTCGTCACTGTTCGGCGTGGTGACGACGACCATCGGCACCATTGGCGGCGGCGTGGTGGGTCAGGCCTATAACGGCACGGTCGTGCCGCTATCTTTCGCCTTCGGCTTCGGCGGCCTGTTCGCCGTGCTTGCAGTGCTCTGGACAGAGCGCGGCCGGCTGTTCCGGAACTGAGCCGGCCACCTCGTTGTGCGCTTTCAGCCGTTCGCCGCCGCCTCAAGCCCGTCGATGTCGAACTTCACCATTTTGAGCATGGCCTCCATGACGCGCTTGACCTTCGCCTGATCGGGATCGCCCATCAGTTCGCCGAACCGCTTGGGTATGATCTGCCAGGAAAGGCCCCAGCGGTCACGCAGCCATCCACAGTGCTCATAGGACCCGCCCTCGCCCAGCGCCTCCCAGAGACGATCGACTTCCGCC
>NZ_JBFUBY010001020.1:0-482 GCF_056405515.1 Polaromonas sp. P1_G2 | reverse complement strand
TACCTGCACGGTGCCGAGCGCGATGTCGTGCAGCAGGCGCTTGCGGTTGGTAAAAAGGGCCGCGAGCAGGATGAAGGGTGTCAACACTGAATTGAGGATCCAGAAGATCACCAGATGCGCGATCGCCGTCGGAAAATCGATCCGCAAGCCGTCGTCCCGGACCATCATCACATCCATGACTCGCATGCCCAGGCTCGCCTGCGCCGACGAGGAGAGCGTCAGCCCGAAATAAAGGCCGGCTATGATGAAGAACAATACCGGATAGARATAGAAGCCGAGCCCCAGCGTCAGCACGCCGATGAAGAATACCGCCACCGCAGCCGGGATCATCAGGAAGGCCACGATCATATAATCGATGACGAAGGCCAGCATGCGCCGGGTGAGAAGTCCGTCGAGAAGATAGTGATCGAGCGCGCGATCATCGTCATAGATATTTGCCATCTGTTCCGCCTTTCGGGACAAGCACGTGGGCCAGATGTGGG
>NZ_JBFUBY010001019.1:0-482 GCF_056405515.1 Polaromonas sp. P1_G2 | reverse complement strand
GAGTAACCGAATGAGGCTGCAAGACGGCACTTTTTGGGAAGTGACTTACCTTTTGGGAACCGGCGAAACGGCTGCGATCGGTACTTCTAAAACGACCATGCAAAGCTTGCGGCCGATAATAATCTCGGCCATGCTCCACATATGGACCACGCAACCGAATATCTCATCCCTTTCGTTCAGTTCCCGCTCGACATCGATCCTTGGCCTGAACTTTCCGGCTTCGTGCCGTTCGCGCGCAACTGCTTTGCCGACGTCTTTCTTCTTGATGAGATTGGGCAGGTCTATTTTTTTGATATTTCGTTGTCGGAGCTTTCAAAAATTGCAGAAGACCGGGATGAATTTCTATCCTTGATATCCGACGATCGCGATGGATGGCTGCTTCAGCCACTGGTGGATGCCTGTCGTCATGCCGGCCTCGGTCTGAAGGAAGGACAATGTTACGGGTTTAGACTGCCAACCCTACTTGGCGGTGAATATCGTAT
>NZ_JBFUBY010001018.1:0-482 GCF_056405515.1 Polaromonas sp. P1_G2 | reverse complement strand
ATCCGCATGGTGCGAAGTTCATCTTCACCCTGCCGGTCGAAGACAAGGCGGCGCCATGACCAGCGACGATCACATTGCCTATATCGTCGATGACGATGAACGCATCCGGGAGGCGCTCAGCGAGCTCCTGGACTCGCACGGCATGCGCGCCATCGCCTTCGGATCGGCCGGCGATTATGTGAATGCGGACAAGCCGGATGTCCCCGCCTGCCTCATTCTCGATATCGAATTGCCCGATATCAACGGCCTCGACCTGCAGAGCCAGATCGCCGAAGGCGATCATCCGCCGATCATCTTCATCACCGGRCATGGGGATATTCCATCCTCCGTGCGCGCCATCAAGCATGGCGCCGTGGATTTTCTCACCAAGCCGTTCAGCGATGCCGACCTCATGGGAGCAATCCACGCCGCGATTGCGCAGGATCGGCAGAAGCGGGCGGAACGCGCCGAACTCGGCATGTTGCGGCAACGCTATCTCGATC
>NZ_JBFUBY010001017.1:0-482 GCF_056405515.1 Polaromonas sp. P1_G2 | reverse complement strand
TGTCATCCCAGTTTGCGGTTTTGCGCTTGAGGTTGATGGAATCCTTGCCGGGAGCGAGCCTGAGCAGGTTTGCGGTTATGTGTTTCATTGCGGTGAAGATAGCGGGTGCATTGTCGGTGCGGACGCGGCTTTCGTCGTCGCGGAAGCTCATGTCGAGAACCCAATGAAGGCTGTTTTCGATGGCCCAGTGATCGCGCAYATAGGCTGAGATATCGGCGGCACTTGCCGAAAGCGAGGTGATGTAGAACCTGGTTTCGGATTGGCTTTTGCCCTGGATTTCACGCAGGCTGTYGACCATGACGAWGGATGTGAGGCTTGGCCAGTCGTGCCGGTCGGCCAGCCAGCCGAKATCGCTCAGCACATGGACGCTRCGCGTCTCGATCCGACCGTGCTCGCCGTCGACGGTCAGGTCGCTGTCATGCCGGCAATCGGCGAAGCAGCGCTCGATCTGTTCGGCTGCAAACAGTTTGACGTCCTCATGC
>NZ_JBFUBY010001016.1:0-482 GCF_056405515.1 Polaromonas sp. P1_G2 | reverse complement strand
GGATATGTCAGCGCCGCTAACGAAAGCATCCTCACTAGCAATCAAATCGGGCAGCGCCAGATGTCGATCCATGAACGTCATTGCCTTGTGGCGGTCAAGGTCTTCCTCCCGTTCAGGGGCGTCCGATACGAGCACGCAAGAACAGCATGCATGAGCGCAATTGCGCGGGCAGTCGAGGATAGCTCGTGCCTTCTTCAAAATGGAACGAAATGCTTCTGTGGCCCGGACCACATAACCCGCGCCACCGGCTGCGCGATCGTGCAGGTATATAGAGAGCGTAGGGGTGGCCATGGCGTTGCGGGAGGGGCCGACACCGTAACCCATCTCGTCCGGTTCTATGCCAAGTTGCCTGGCGAGCGCTTCGCGCATTGCAATGGCGATGGCGTTTGCGGCTCCCAAATCCGGTGTCTCTGCTGGCTGGAGTTCGAGGACATCGGTGTGAATTTCGTGACCTAGATGCAAGTTGGCCCGGATCGTAAAGG
>NZ_JBFUBY010001015.1:0-482 GCF_056405515.1 Polaromonas sp. P1_G2 | reverse complement strand
GCGCGGCTTCGGGCGCGGCCTGCACGGGCGCGGGCGCCGGCGCGGCCACGACGGGCGGCGCGGGCAGCTCGCCGCCGGCTTCCAGCGCGAGCTGGCGCAGCACCGCGCAGATCGCGGCCACCATCTCGGGTTCCGGCTCGGCGCCGGCCCGGTATGCACTCAATTGTTTTTGCAACACGTCCTTGGTCTCCAGAAAGGCATCCATCATCTTGGTATTGAGTTTGAGCTCGCCGTGGCGCGCCCGGTCCAGCAGGTTTTCCAGCAGGTGGGTGGTGTCGGTCAGCGCAACAAAACCGAAGGTGGCCGCGCCGCCCTTGATCGAGTGCGCGGCGCGGAACACCGCGTTGAGGTGTTCGCCGTCGGGCGCGTCCAGGTCCAGGCCCAGGAAGAGCTGCTCCATCTCGGCCAGCAACTCGTCGGCTTCTTCAAAAAATGTCTGGTAGAACTGGGTGATGTCCATAGGGGAAGGGTTTCTCTTGTTG
>NZ_JBFUBY010001014.1:0-482 GCF_056405515.1 Polaromonas sp. P1_G2 | reverse complement strand
CCGTATCTTCCTTGCGCAGGCCGATACCCATGCCGATCCCAAGAACGGCGGGGTCGTCGGCGACGTTGCCCTTGTAGTCGCAGCACTTGCCGGCTTCGGACTTCAGGAAGGCATTGAGTGCGATCGTATCGGCCTGGATCGCGTCGATACGGCCGGCGGCGAGGTCCTGGTTGGCCTCGTCCTGGGTCTGGTATTCCTTGATCTCGGCTGCCTTGCCGGCGAAATGCTTCTTCACATAATCCGCATTGTTGGTGGAGATCTGCACGCCGATCACCTTGCCGGCCAGATCATCCGGAGTGGCGCCGAACTTGTCTTCCTTGTTGCCGACGATGCCGGCCGGCGTATTATAGTATTTGTCGGAGAAGGAAATCGTCTTCAGGCGCTCGGCAGTGATCGACATCGAGCTCATGATCGCATCGATCTTGTGGCTGGTGAGCGCCGGAATGATGCCGTCCCAGGCGATTGGGGTGATGACGCAGTCG
>NZ_JBFUBY010001013.1:0-483 GCF_056405515.1 Polaromonas sp. P1_G2 | reverse complement strand
GTCATAGGTCGCGCAATGATCAGACTGCGGAGGTTTGGGAAGATGTTGCGCGCGCCGCCGTCCCCTGGCGGAATTGCGCGCTTATTGTCTCACATCGGAGTTGCCTTGATAGACATAGCGAGAATGACGTAGGAACCGCCCCTATAGGTTTAAAGAGGTCGAACCGACGAAATCGAATAAGCCATTCCACTCATTCGCAGATTTCGAGCATTCAATTCTGCGAATTTACGTTCTTGTAGGCGGACTTTGCGGCGTCACGATCGTTTGCGGCTGCGGATTGCGCATGATGCAATTGGCCGCCGGCGCATCGCCGCGGCAAAGCGTCGGGTCGGTGAGCAGATCGCTATTGCTGAGCTCGGTGATCAGATGCATGGCGAGCATTTCGTCGGGCGCCAGCCTGCGGATCTTGTCGGGCGTAGTCGACAGCATCGCCTTCAGCAGCGTCTTTTCCACGCCCATTTCATGGAAATAGCCGGTCAGCAG
>NZ_JBFUBY010001012.1:0-483 GCF_056405515.1 Polaromonas sp. P1_G2 | reverse complement strand
CAGCAAATCCAATGTAGCTGAGATACAACACCTGAATTCCTCCGGGATTCAAGCTAGCCCAGAAAATGAGGTACGTAAAGCAACTTTAGAGCATGCTGTTATTATTTGGAGGCATTCTGTCGTAGCGGCAATTGGGCCAGTTGGAGATGCGACGCGCCCCACCACCCAGCTTAGAGGCGATTTCGGGCTACGCTGCTGTCGCCAGCGGCTTCGCGCGCTCGATCCGCGCTCGTTCCTTGGGGCTGTGCATGGCATCCCATAAGTCGCTGCGCCGCTGTACGTTGAGCCAGAAGTCCGGGCTGTTGCCAAACACGCGCGCCAAAATCAGCGCGGTTGCCGCCGTCACGTTACGCCGGTCGTTGCACAATTCGTTCACGTGCTTGCGTTGAACGCCCATTGCCTCGGCCAGCGCCGCCTGCGTCAGGTCAAGCGGCTGCATGAATTCTTCCGTCAAGATTTCGCCGATCGTCGCCGGCTTACGCT
>NZ_JBFUBY010001011.1:0-483 GCF_056405515.1 Polaromonas sp. P1_G2 | reverse complement strand
GAGGTCGAGCGGCTTGGACTCGTCTTTCGTGATCAGGCGATGCGGGATATCGCGACCGGCCGGAACCGAGTTCATATAGAAGCGCGCCGGCGTGGCCGGATCATCGCTTGCAAGCGTCACCTTCTCCGCGCCGCGGCCGATATAGAGCACATCGCGGTTGGCAACCGCAAAAGTCTCGCCGTCGATCGTGATCTTGCCCGCGCCACCGAGATTGGCCACGCCCATTTCACGCGCGGTGAAGAACAGCGGCGTCCCGATCTCCACGCCGTCGCCGAAGGAAAGTGGCTCTGCGGCCGGCGTGGCGGCGCCGACGATCATGCGGTCAACATGGGTGTAAGCGAATTCGATATGGCCAGGCCGGAACAGGTCTTCGACCAGGAATTCGGCCCTCAACCGGGCGGTATCGAAACTGGGGATGTCGTGGGGCGAAACGCCGTAGATGACGCGCATATCACGCAGCCCCCGCTTCGGTTTCGATATGGT
>NZ_JBFUBY010001010.1:0-483 GCF_056405515.1 Polaromonas sp. P1_G2 | reverse complement strand
ACACATCTCCTGCAATCGGCGATGATGGCTTATTACGACATCAAGCCATCGCGCCGGACGACGCTTGCCGTCTATCCGGAAATCTATGCCTTCCATATCGGCAAGGGCCACGGCGCCCATGCGCCCTACGATTTCTGGCCGGCCCGGCGCGAGATCATCCTCCGGACCACGGACCATCGCGAAGTGCTCGATGCCATCAACGATCGCGGCATCACCCGGCTTGCTGTTCCCGACCGGCCAATGCGCGACGTCGTCCATCGGCCGAAGGAAGAGGACGCCGCCTTCGACCGCATCGCATCGGCCTTCGTCTACCGCGCCACCGGCCGGATTGCAGAGGGCGATGTGACGATCTCAGGCACCGATAAGCGCACCGAATACAATCCCCACCAGGCATTGAGACCGGTCGACCAGACGCGCATGCAACGCGCAGCCCCGGTCACCGGCCGCCCGGTCAAGGAAACCGAGGACACCTATCTGCAATGG
>NZ_JBFUBY010001009.1:0-484 GCF_056405515.1 Polaromonas sp. P1_G2 | reverse complement strand
GCACTGATGCTGAGGACCAAACTTCGGGGGGAGTGACGATGAGCGATCAGCAGGATAGTAGCGCCAACAAGATCGGCGCGCACGGCATACTCGGCATCAAGCACGTCCAGAATATCGGCAGCGATTTTGTCGACGGCGTCATGAGCGGTCTGGCATGGCAAGGCAATGTACTCACCTATGCCTTCCCGAACAGCCATAACGACTATCATTACCACCACGAGCCCGACAAAGGCTTCGGCGCTGTCAGCGGCGCGATCAGGAACGCCGCCGAATTCATCCTCGACCGCAGCTACGGCAGCGCCGCCAATGACGGCTTTTCGGTCGAAGGCTTTACCCAGCTGCATATCAGCCACGGCTCGGATACGGGCTCGGTGATCCGCTACGCAGAATCCTCCTACAAGAACCCGACTGCGATGGGCAACTTTCCTGCGGGCAACGAAAAGGGTGGCGACGTCTGGTTTGGGCCGAATTATCACCATTATTC
>NZ_JBFUBY010001008.1:0-484 GCF_056405515.1 Polaromonas sp. P1_G2 | reverse complement strand
CCCTACGGCCTGGCTTCGTATATCCAGGGCGACCGGGAGGAAGCACGCGCACTCTCCCGGCGGCTGCGGACCGGCACCGTGCGCATCAACAGTTCGGCCTGGGATGGCGCCGCACCTTTCGGCGGCTACAAGCAGTCMGGCAAYGGCCGYGAATATGGCAAGTTCGGCTTGCACGAGTTTACCGAGATCAAGGGCGTCGTCGGCTATGATGAGGCATAGCCACCGGCGCATTGCGCGCCGAGGCTCGTAGAAGGATTAGCCAAGCGCCTGGGTCGCGAGTGCGTATGTCTCGAAGGCGTGCGCGTCCTGGGCGACAGCGGGTTTTCCGAACGACATGGTCAGAACCGTGTCATAGACCTGCAAGCCGGACTGCGACAGGTAGGACGCAAAGTCGCCGCTTTCCCGGCGCGTATCGAGCCGCAGGAACCGGCCGGCATGGCGCTCGACATGCGGGCGGATGACGGCGATCGCGTCGCTGTCGTTC
>NZ_JBFUBY010001007.1:0-484 GCF_056405515.1 Polaromonas sp. P1_G2 | reverse complement strand
TGATGTATATGCTGACCGGCAACTACAAGGCGGACCAGGTGCACGTGCCGGCTCTGCTGGAACGGTTGGGGCAGTGATATGAGCGTGGTTTTCAATCCGCTGCTGCAGCCCGTCTTGATCGGCCTCCTCGCCGTCATCGCTGTTCTCTTCATTGGCTTCGGCCTCTATCGCCGCCAACGCGGCATGATCCTGCGCGCCGTAGCGCTTGCTTTGCTCATCGGCGCGCTCGCCAATCCGGTGATCGTCAATGAGGAGCGCGAACCGCTGCCGACGATCGTCGCCATTGCCGCCGATCGCAGCCAGAGCCAGGATGTCGGTGATCGCAAAGCCCAGACCGACAAGGCAGTCGAGGCACTCAGGGCCGCACTTGGGGGGTTCCACGGCATCGAGACACGGGTGATCAATGCCGCAGCCGACGAGGGCTCGGAAACGCCCTCGACGCGGCTGTTCTCCAATCTCGCCAACGAACTCGAAGTTGTCCCAC
>NZ_JBFUBY010001006.1:0-484 GCF_056405515.1 Polaromonas sp. P1_G2 | reverse complement strand
CCTTTACCGCGGCACTCGGCATCGTCGTCGTCCTTCTCCTGCCGCCGCTCTTCCCGCTGTTCCATCTCAGCCAATGGCAATATGGCGTCTTCGCCGGCATGACCGTCTATGCCGTGCCGCAAGTGTTGGCCGCTACCGCGCCGATCGGCGTGGCGAGCGTGCAGATCGGCACCTTGGTGAAGCTGATGCGGGTCCTGATGCTCGGTCCCGTCGTGCTGGCGCTGCGGCTGAAGGACGGCAGGAGCGGAACGCAGGCGGGCGGCATCGCCTTTGCGCGCCTGGTACCATGGTTCATCATCGGCTTCTTCGCCATGATGTGCCTGCGCAGCTTCGGCCTCGTTCCCGTAACAATGGTCGACACCGCCAAGGCCGGTTCGGCCTTGCTGACCACGGTCTCGATGGCCGCACTCGGCCTTTCGGTCAACATGCGCACCGTCTTCGCCTCCGGCGGCCGGGTGCTTCTGGCCGGCGTGCTGTCCCTGAC
>NZ_JBFUBY010001005.1:0-485 GCF_056405515.1 Polaromonas sp. P1_G2 | reverse complement strand
GCATCGGTCCGTTCAGCAAGCGTCGGAGTATTACAACGACGCCGCGCGGCGAAGCGGCCGGGCGGCGCGGCTCATCGCCTGATCCTGCAAGCCTCAGGCCTGCAGATTGTCCGCCGACATCTTGCCGGACTTCCGGTCCTTGACCAGCTCAAAGCTGATCTTCTGGCCGTCGTTAAGCCCGCGCAGTCCGCTCGACCGCGGAGATGTGGACAAACACATCGGCGCCGCCGTCATCCGGCTGGATGAAGCCAAAGCCCTTCGTTGCGTTGAACCATTTGACGGTGCCAGTGGCCATGTTTTCTTCTCCCAGCGGATTCGTAATGACGCGGCACGATGATGCGTTTGCTTGTCGGATGCAAGCAGACAACCTGACCCGCCGACGCGGGCGTTGCCTGTTCAAATTTCCCTCTCGGTCAGGAACTCTTGGGCAGCGGACCCAGAGAAGATCCGCACCGGCTTCTATCCACCGGGTTGCACTTTAATCT
>NZ_JBFUBY010001004.1:0-485 GCF_056405515.1 Polaromonas sp. P1_G2 | reverse complement strand
CGATGTTCCTGGTGATCACGGCGATCCTGTTCTCGCTGCTGGTCGGCGTGACCCTGGGCGCAGTCTCCGCCTGGCGGCGCGGCGGACGGTTCGACAGTTTCGTCTCGCCGTTCTCGGTGGTGATGATCGCCATTCCGCCGGTGATCGTCGCGCTCTCGACACTCTTCCTGTTCGGCGTGTCGCTGCGCTGGTTTCCGGTCGGCTATGCCTATGATCCCAACCTCGATCCGGGTTTCAATTTCACCTTCTTCGGCAGTGTCTTCTACCACGGGATCATGCCGGTGCTGACGCTGTCGCCCTATCTCATCGGCGAGTTCCAGACGACGATGCGTTCGTCGATGATCTCGGTGCTCGGCGAGGATTATGTCACCATGGGCCGGGCCAAGGGCCTCAAGCCTGCGACCGTGATGTTCGGCTATGGCGCGCGCAATGCCATGCTGCCGGTGCTCACCAATCTGGCGCTGATGCTCGGCGCCGTGTTCGGC
>NZ_JBFUBY010001003.1:0-485 GCF_056405515.1 Polaromonas sp. P1_G2 | reverse complement strand
TGGAAGAAGTTGAAATGCTGGCCTGGATTGACGGAAGGCGCGGCAATCGTCGCGCCGGTCTGCAAGCCGAGGTGATATTCACTGCGCGTCTTGCGGAAGGCGATCGCCGCAATCACCGGCCGGCGCATGTCGAGCATGTCGCTGGGCTTGAAGGCGAATGTCAGCACTATCAGCCGATTGTCGACGCCGGCCATGGCTGGCAGGTCGATCTCCAGCCGATCCGCCACCCCCCATTGACCATAGTAAAATTCCCGCCCGTCACCGCTGATGCGCATGAGACCGGATGGTTGCTCCGGCGGCAGATGCAGGGTGAGGACGAAAGGCGCTTGCGTCGTGAGAAGCGACAGCCGCGCCTGGCCGCTGGGTTCGCTGAGTTCGCCCGATCCGGATGGGAGGGCGACAAATCCGGTTGACTGCCCGGCATCGAGCAGGTCGGCAAAGGGGCGCAGTGCGCCGTCTTCGATATAGGCCGAGCGCCAGAGGGT
>NZ_JBFUBY010001002.1:0-485 GCF_056405515.1 Polaromonas sp. P1_G2 | reverse complement strand
CTTGTGGTGGACGGCGTCAAAGCCATAGGCCAGCATCGCGTCCACCAGGGAGCGCGTCGTATAGGGCGCCGCCAGTTGCTGGCGTGCCAGCGCGTCCGAAAATGGCTTGCGATGCAGCGCGCAAATCCCCTGCAATGCCCAGAAAAAGGCATCCCCCGATATTTTCTTGTCCATCATCCCGAATCTACCCCGCTGGAGAGGCTTGCTTTATTTTGAACCATCTCGCGCCATCGTCCCTTGTCGATGCGCCGCCTGCAAAACCACCCGGTGATGTCAAAGACATGCCGCATGGCCCGAGCCAGTTTAGATTTAAAACAACCGCCGGCCCGGGCATTTTTTGGGGGTGTTGCTTTTGCGAAGCAATTTCTTTTTCGCGCGAACCATACCTGTTTTGATGGGCGCCGTATGTGAATCCATTTTTACTACTGGCCCCCTCCAAACAGAGGAGAAGCGATTTCGCCTGATGGATAAGCACGGGCCAGGCC
>NZ_JBFUBY010001001.1:0-486 GCF_056405515.1 Polaromonas sp. P1_G2 | reverse complement strand
GCTCCCGCAGGGGTCAAATCAGCGGACGGCCGAATCTTTCACAAGGGGTCCGGCCCGTCAATTTTAAGATGCAGTGCTTCGACTTATTTTACGTTACTGTTGCGATATGACACTGATTTGAACTTTCCGTATCATAATCTGCAGCAAACGCATAGCCGATGTTCCCCAAGTAACAGCCTTTCCTGGTGCCGGACTTTAGTCTTGGGATTGCTCACTTGATCGCGGTCCAACGACCAGCGGTCGGCGGGAAGCCCGGCTGACCTTGTCCCGCAGCCGGGCTTTCCGTTTGGTGCTTTGTTTTGCGCATGTCTTTGTCSCGAAACCGGTGACCRCTTTCGCGAGACATGCGCTCTGTTTTGCGCATGTCTTCATCCCGAAGCCAGAGACCACTTTCGGGAAACATGCGCTACGCAAAGGGAATGGCGAGTGTCAGCCCGGCGAAAATCACGATGCCGACCGTGCCGTTGAACTTGAAGAGTTCAAGAC
>NZ_JBFUBY010001000.1:0-486 GCF_056405515.1 Polaromonas sp. P1_G2 | reverse complement strand
ATTTCGGGCATGGCGGAGAGCGCGAAAGTGTCATTCTTCGCCTGGCTCGCGCCGCAACCCGACAATCCAATAAGGAGCAGCACCGGCAAACATGCACGGGCAATGCTCAGTAGACGTCCTGCTGTCATTCCTTCCCCACACACAACAGTTCAATGCCTCGTGCGGCCGTCATATTCCTTGACTTCCTGACCACCGAACAACAGCCGTTGCGGGTTGTTGTCAAGCCGGCTGATCGCCTGATTGAGCGTTTGCACAGCCCGGCGTGCATCCTCGACCAGAGCATTGACATTCTGCAGGCCGGAGCCCGAGAAACGGGCGATATTTTCGGCGATCGGTGCGATGCGGCCATTAATATTGTCGGCCAGATCCTTGTAAGATTTCAGCGTCGCCCGTGCGTCGGCGAACAGCGACTTGGAATCACCTGATCCGAGGAAGCTGTCGACCTTGGCCRGCACGCCGTCGACGCGGGTCGAAGCCTTGTTGAGA
>NZ_JBFUBY010000999.1:0-486 GCF_056405515.1 Polaromonas sp. P1_G2 | reverse complement strand
GCTTTATGCAGCGCGATCATACCTTCGGCCACCTGTTCCGGCGTGCCGACAAGCGGGAAACCGCCATGACCGGCGGCCATGCGGTCGCGGATCAGAGCCAGGAGATCATGCGGGAAGGACTGCGCATGGGCGAATTGCAGGCGCACGAGATTGTCGACCGCTTCCCAATCGGCATTGTCCTTGCCGAAATGCTGCAGATAGTCCTTCGCCTCCTTCTCCGTCGGCCGGCAGACGACATGCGAGAAGGTCAGCACACCGACATCACGGCCGACATCCTTCGCCTGCTGCTTCAGTGCGGCGATCTCCTCGGACGAACGGGCGAGATCGATCGCCGGCGTGAACAGGAAATCGGCATTGCGCACGGCAAAGGCGCGGCCTTGGCCTGACCCTGCGGCATTGAGGATCGGCGGCTTGCGGGCAGGGCGGGGATCGCCGAGCACATTCTTGAGCTTGAAGAATTTGCCGTCCCAGTCGAAGGCTTCGGTC
>NZ_JBFUBY010000998.1:0-486 GCF_056405515.1 Polaromonas sp. P1_G2 | reverse complement strand
GCGTGTCGAGCGCGAAGTCGGCATCACCGTCTCCGCCGGCCTCTCCTATTGCAAGTTCCTCGCCAAGGTCGCCTCGGACATGAACAAGCCGCGCGGCTTTTCGGTGATCGGCGAGGCCGAGGCGTTCGAATTCCTGAGGACCAAGCCGGTGACGCTGATCTGGGGCGTCGGCAAGGCCTTTGCCGAGGCGCTCGCCCGCGACGGCGTCACCGAGATCGGCCAATTGCAGCAGATGGAGGAGACAGACCTGATGCGCCGCTACGGCATTATCGGCAAGCGGCTCTTCAATCTGTCGCGCGGCATCGATGACCGCAAGGTGCATCTCAACGACGAGGCTAAGAGCGTTTCGGCGGAGACGACCTTTTTCGAGGACCATGCCCGCCTCGACGAACTCGTGCCGATCCTGAGGGCGCTGTCCGAACAGGTGTCGCACCGGCTGAAGAAGGCGGCGATCGCCGGCCATACAGTGGTGCTGAAGCTCAAATC
>NZ_JBFUBY010000997.1:0-486 GCF_056405515.1 Polaromonas sp. P1_G2 | reverse complement strand
AGTCCGGCGCGCTGAAGCCGTTTACCGGCCCGATCAACAAGCAGGACGGCACGGTGTGGCTGAAGGCCGGCGAAGTGGCGGGCGATGACAAGCTTGGGCCGCTGAATTTCCTCGTGGAGGGGGTTGAGGGCGAGCTGCCGAAGTAAGGTGCGGGGTTACGTGTGGAATGGAAACCCTGCTGGCGACGGCGGGGTTTTCAGTTGGCGCGCGAGGCGACTGCCCAAGCGGGATGACCCGGCAAGCGCCGACAATCTCCTCGCGGTGGATCTTACCATGAAATATGATCGATCTGCGAAAAAACAACCCTTGGATTGAATTAGATGTTTTTACAATTCCGGAAATAGATAATCGTAAAAAGCTCCGGTTGCTCCGCGCCTTCGGACAAATTCCCTGCTCCATGAAAATCTGCCGGACGACAGAGAATCATGATTTGCCCAGCCACGCAATTTGCAAGTTTCTACGGCCGAAAACCGCGCAAACTTGCAA
>NZ_JBFUBY010000996.1:0-486 GCF_056405515.1 Polaromonas sp. P1_G2 | reverse complement strand
GCCCCGATCGGCCGTCATGTGTCCATCAGACACTAACGTAACGTCATAACCCAGGGTAACTGCGCGCCGCGCCGTGGTATCGACGCAGAACTGGGTGGCGCACCCACCGATCACCAGATGGGTGACCGCGCGCTCCCTGAGCCTCTGGTCGAGATCGGTGTCGAAAAAGCTGTCGCTGGAACGCTTGTTGACGAGAACCTCTCCGTCGACCGGCGCGATCTCCGGCCGCAGTTCCCAGCCCGTCGTCCCCACTGCAATGCTCGACCCCGCCGGATCGTCATGCTGGACGACGATGACCGGAATGCCGGCAGCGCGCGCCTTGTCCTTGAGATCGGCAAGCCTGCCGACCACGTGATCATAAGCGGCGTCGATCGCATGCTTACGCTCGACGATGACCGGAATGCCGGCAGCGCGCGCCTTGTCCTTGAGATCGGCAAGCCTGCCGACCACGTGATCATAAGCGGCGTCGATCGCATGCTTACGCTC
>NZ_JBFUBY010000995.1:0-486 GCF_056405515.1 Polaromonas sp. P1_G2 | reverse complement strand
GCGTGCCAAGGGCTTTGCCACAACGGAGGCATTCGTCATCCTCGGGCGAAAGCTGTTGCGGGTGGCGTTTGCCGTCTGGAAGACGGGTCAGCCCTGGGATCCGGCCAAGCTGCTGCCGAAAACTGTTTGACAACAAATATAGAACCTCAAACAAGCGCGATCCCTGATCCGCCTACGTCTGCGCTCCTCGGCCCAGCCAGGACGGGGCAAGCGGGAACGGGGAAAGAAAGAAGACAGAAAAAACGGAAACACAAAGAAGACAAATACAAACAAGGACTCGCCAAGGCGAGTCCTTGTTTCTTCAGGTATTCAGTATTGGTATTCYTTCCCCACCCCTTGTGGATGCGCCGAGGAGCGGAGGTTCAGGCGGATCAGGGATCGCGTTGTCTGAGCGAAGCGAGTTTAGCGAGACCCCGCCTGRACCGAGCACCGCAGGTTGCCCGCAGCGAAGCGAAGGGACGCAGCAACCAGGGTCGCCTTTTCTTT
>NZ_JBFUBY010000994.1:0-486 GCF_056405515.1 Polaromonas sp. P1_G2 | reverse complement strand
GGTCTGGTGCCAGGATGACGACATGGCCGTGGGCGTGCTGCAGGCCATCGACCAGGCCAAGCGTACGGATATCAAATATGTTCTCGCCGGCGCCGGCTCCAAGGACATGGTCAAGAAGGTCATGGACGGCGACAAGCTGATCCCGGTCGACATCCTCTATCCGCCGGCAATGGTCGGCACTGCGATGGAACTGACCGCCAACAACTTCTATGATCAGGTCCCGGTCCGCGGTACCTATGTCCTCGACGCCACGCTCGTCACCAAGGACAATGCCAAGGATTTCTACTTCCCGGATTCTCCGTTCTGATCTGACGTGATCCTTTTGGCGCCCATCCTTTCGGATGGGCGCTTTTCATTATGACCTTTTGAGTCCCCCAACCCCTTTTCCATGCTAGTTTCCCGCCACAATCAGGAGGAATCCAAATGAAGACGATCAAGGGCCCGGCGCTGTTTCTCGGACAGTTCGCGGGCGACACCGCCCCCTTC
>NZ_JBFUBY010000993.1:0-487 GCF_056405515.1 Polaromonas sp. P1_G2 | reverse complement strand
GCTTGCTTTGGCGTCAGCGAGACATTTTGCGCATAGTCCCGCGCCCAATCGAGCTCGTCGGCCCAGATTTCGAATTTCTCTCGCCGATCATGGCTGACAATGCCGAGCTCGATGCCGAGTGGCGTCAGGCGCTGATCCGCATTGTCGGCCCGCAGCGACAGACGATATTCCGCCCGGGACGTGAACATGCGATAGGGCTCCGAAACACCTTTCGACGTCAAATCATCGATCATCACGCCGATATAGGACTGTGTCCGGCTGAATTCGATCGCATCCGACCCGCCGGCCTTGCGCGCTGCATTCAATCCAGCGACCAGGCCTTGGGCTGCAGCCTCTTCATAGCCAGTCGTGCCGTTGATCTGGCCGGCCAGGAAAAGCCCGGGCAGCCGTTTCGTTTCGAGGGAGAAATGGAGCTCTCGCGGATCGACATGATCATATTCGATAGCGTAGCCCGGCTGTAGAATTCGAACTTTTTCCAGCCCCGGAA
>NZ_JBFUBY010000992.1:0-487 GCF_056405515.1 Polaromonas sp. P1_G2 | reverse complement strand
TCTCATACCATTCCACCGCCTTGGCCTCGTCTTTCGGACCGGCGTCACCAAGCTCATACAGCAAACCAATATCCGTCATAGCGTCGCGATTGCCGAAAGCAGCGCCTTTTTGCAGCCAGCGCATTGCCGCCTCAGGATCCCAGTTCCCTCGGTTGAGGAAATAATTCCCCATGCTGCGGTAAGCCTCGGTGTCCCCGAGGTCGATGGCCTGCTGGAACAGTTCCCGGGCACGGTTCTGATCGGTTTTGACACCGGTGCCCGAGAGATAGCGCCCCCCGAGATCCTCCATGGCATTGGCGTCTCCAAGCGCCTCAGCCCTCTCCAGCAACTCGATCGCCTCCGCAGTTTTGGTCTTGTCCTTGCCGCTCAGATAAAGATTGGCCAGAGCGACCATGCCTTCCGTGCTGCCGCGATCCACCGAGGCACGAAAAATGTGCTCAGCGCGGGCACGATCCGCCTTTACGCCCAGGCCCCGCGAATAAAAGAC
>NZ_JBFUBY010000991.1:0-488 GCF_056405515.1 Polaromonas sp. P1_G2 | reverse complement strand
CGCTTCTGGTGGGTGGCTCGCTAGCGCTCCGGCAGACAGATCTCAAGCTGATGCTGGCGCAGACGACGGTCGCCTCGCTCGGCCTGCTGGTCATGCTGACCGGCATCGGCAGCGAGCAGGCGGTCGAGGCTGCGGCGCTCTATCTAGTCGCGCATGCGCTCTTCAAGGGGGCACTGTTCATGATTGCCGGTGTCATCGACCATGAGGCCGGCACGCGCGACATCACCCGTCTCGGTGGCTTGCGGCACGCCATGCCGCTCACCTTCGCCGCGGCATTGCTGGCGGCCGCCTCGATGGGCGGCATGCCGCTGTTCGCCGGCTTCGTCGCCAAGGAGGAGATCTATGCGGCGCTCACGGGTGGCGGTGCGCACCTGTTTCTGCTTGCCGCCGCCATCCTCGGCAATGCGATGATGTTTGCCATCGGTTTTGCTGTCGCTCTGCCCCCATTTCTCGGCAGCCGTGTCGAAACCCCGAGGCCTGCCCATGAC
>NZ_JBFUBY010000990.1:0-488 GCF_056405515.1 Polaromonas sp. P1_G2 | reverse complement strand
GCCGAAATGTGCGACAAGCTCTATGACGAGATCGCGCCCACCGGCCCCAACGACCGGGCGCTGGTCCGCAAGGTGCCGCTCGGCGTCATCGGCGCGATCACGCCATGGAACTATCCGATGATCATCGAGACCTGGAAGCTTGGTCCCGCGCTGGCGSYCGGCAATWCCGTGGTGCTGAAGCCGGCCGAGCAGTCGTCGTTGACGGCGATCCGTCTTGCCGAACTCGCCACCGAAGCCGGCCTTCCGGACGGTGTCTTCAACGTCATTACCGGCTATGGCGAAGAAGTCGGCAAGGCGCTTGCCCTGCATATGGATGTCGACAWGATCGCCTTTACCGGCTCGACCGARGTCGGCAAGCTGATTATGACCTATGCAGCGCAGACCAATCTCAAGCGCGTAGCGTTGGAACTCGGCGGCAAATCGCCGCTGGTCGTCTTCGCCGATGCCGATCTCGATGCCGCCGCGTCGGCTGTGGCCTGGGGTTGCTT
>NZ_JBFUBY010000989.1:0-488 GCF_056405515.1 Polaromonas sp. P1_G2 | reverse complement strand
GGTCGAGGAAACCCGCAAGATCACGCTCGGCCATGGCATCGACCCCGGCGTGCTCTACGGCCCGGTGCTCAACGAGAGCGTCCGCCTCCGCACCAAGCGCCATCTCGATGATGCCGTTTCGCGCGGCGGCCGGTTGCTGACCGGCGGCTCCATTCCGAAAAGCGAGACCTTCGACAAGGGCTTTTTCTTCGAGCCGGCGGTCGTTGACGATGTGCCGGATGGCGCACTGGCAACGACCGAGGAGACGTTCGGTCCCCTCGCAGCCGTGCGGCCGGTGGCGGATGACCGCGAAGCAGTTCGGATTGCCAACGCGCTGCCCTTCGGCCTAGCAGCCTACGTATTCTCCGGCGACCTCGAACGCGGATGGGCGGTCGCCGAGCAGATCGAGGCCGGCGCGGTCGGCGTCAACGTCAACGACACCAGCGAATTGCAGGCCCCCTTCGGCGGCTGGAAGATGAGCGGCATCGGCCGTGAACTCGGCCCCGAAG
>NZ_JBFUBY010000988.1:0-488 GCF_056405515.1 Polaromonas sp. P1_G2 | reverse complement strand
CTATCAGGACGATGCGTCGTCCGTGACGCAGGAATGGCAGCAATTCTTCAAGGCGCTTGAAGACAGTCCCTCCGATATTTCCAAGGCGGCCAAGGGCGCCTCCTGGCAGAAGAAGAATTGGCCGGTGCCGATGAACGGCGAACTGGTCAGTGCGCTCGACGGTGACTGGCCCTCGGTTGAAAAGGCGGTCACCAAGAAGCTCGAAACCAAGGCGGCACTTGCGCCGGCTGCGGCGGGCCAGCCCGTCAGTCCGCAGGAGATCGAGCGCGCGGCACGCGATTCGGTGCGCGCCATCATGATGATCCGTGCCTATCGCATGCGCGGCCACCTGCATGCCAAGCTCGACCCGCTCGGCATCGCTGCCCCGGTCGAGGACTATCATGAACTGTCGCCCTCCAATTACGGCTTCGGCCCGGAGGACATGGACCGCAAGATCTTCATCGACAATGTGCTCGGCCTTGAATATGCGACCGTGCGCCAGATGATCG
>NZ_JBFUBY010000987.1:0-489 GCF_056405515.1 Polaromonas sp. P1_G2 | reverse complement strand
CCCTCGGGATGGCCGAAACGAGCCCATTGCGTCGACACGACCGCCATGTTGAAGCGCACGCGCAGTTCGCGGGCGACAATGCTCATGATGTCGAGATTGCCGCCGTGCGAATTGACGATCACCATCTTGCGAATGCCGGCTTCCGACACTTTCTGGCCGATCGCAGTCCAGGCGGGTATCAGGATGTCGGCGCCGAGCGACAGCGTGCCCGGCCCATAAATGTGCTCGTTGGCCTTGCCGATTTCCTGTGTCGGCAGGACCAGGATGTCGAGATGGTCGGGGAGATTCTTGCGGACCTCGGCAATCATGCCATTGGCGATGCTGACATCCGTCGAGATCGGCAGATGCGGGCCATGCTGCTCCGTCGAGGCGATCGGCAGCACGGCGACGGTCTTGTCAGCATCGAGCAGGGCAAATTCGGGGCTGGTCAATTCGTTCCAGAAGAAAGGTTTGCCCATTGCCGATGCTCCACTTGCGATGCTCCTTGCT
>NZ_JBFUBY010000986.1:0-489 GCF_056405515.1 Polaromonas sp. P1_G2 | reverse complement strand
GCGGAAGAGCGCATGCGCGAGGCGGTGATCCACGCTTTGCGCGGCGGGCTTGACCAATTGTCGCGCGGCAATCTCGGCTACCGCATCGAACAGGCGTTCGCAGCCGCTTACGAAACACTCAGGGCCGAATTCAACGCCAGCCTCGAAGCGCTGTCGCACTCGCTGGATGAGATCGCAGCGACAAGTGGCCGCGTACGACTGGCCTCGGCCAGCATTACCGAAGCCAATGAAAACCTCGCCCGCCGGACCGAGCAGCAGGCGGCGACGATCGAAGAGACAGCGGCCGCCCTCGACCAGATGAACACCACGGCGAAGAACGCATCCGACCGCGCCCGGCGGGCCAATGATATGATGGCCGAGGCACGCGCCGGTGCCGAGCATTCGGCCATCGTCGTACGCGAGGCGATCTCCGCCATGGAGAAGATCGAAAGCTCGTCGAGCGAGATCGGCCAGATCATCAACGTCATCGATGAGATCGCCTTCCAGACC
>NZ_JBFUBY010000985.1:0-489 GCF_056405515.1 Polaromonas sp. P1_G2 | reverse complement strand
GCTTGGCTGACGTGCGCACGATATTCCGTGACGAACTGAGAAGACGTGCCCGCGTCGATTGATTTTGGGTCGCGTATCCTGCCGACGCTGGTCTTCTGACAGCCGCGCAACCGACATCGCTCAAGCGGATCTGACGGCCTTGTGGACGCGAGCATTTTCCGGCCAATTCCGCTGTCGCGAGTTTCTGCGCACAGCAAGGATGTGTGAGGAGCATTCGCGCCCCAGCCAGCCCAAGGGGCGACCCGTTTGAGCCGACAGAATAGCTCCAAACAGGTGCGACATGCTCACATCTAATTCCTGAGTTCTACCCCTTGGGGCGCTGCCCTCACGCCGCCCGCTTGCCAAGCGCCATATGCTCCGCCCCGAACAGCCCCGCATAGAAGTCGAGATTCGCGCCGCCGCGACCGAAGGCTTCCATGATCGTCTTCATGAAGCTGACCGGCGCCGTGCCCGGCGCCGTTATGATATTGCCGGCCCTGAGCGCAGTCG
>NZ_JBFUBY010000984.1:0-490 GCF_056405515.1 Polaromonas sp. P1_G2 | reverse complement strand
CCCACCCCTTGTGGATGCGCCGAGGAGCGGAGGTCCAGACGGATCAGGGATCGCGTTGTCTGAGCGAAGCGAGTTTAGCGAGACCCCGTCTGGACCGAGCACCGCAGGTTGCCCGTAGCGCAGCGGAGGGACGCAGCAACCAGGGTCGCCTTTTCTTTGCTTACTTTCTTTTGGCGAAGCAAAAGAAAGTGAGTCGCATGCCGGGCGACCCCGGCCAGCAACACTCAGCAGCGAGCGCACCGCCGGAGCAAGAACCGGCGTCAATACCCCAGCCCGAACGGAGATCGGCTTATCTCCCAAGATAAACCTCTATAACCCGCTCATCCGCCTGCACCTGATCCAAGGTGCCCTGCGCCAGCACCGAGCCGTCGCAAAGGACGGTGACGATTTCCGAAATCGTCTTAATGAAACTCATATCGTGCTCCACCACCATCAAGGAATGCTGCCCCTTGAGCGTAAGGTCAAGGAATGCTGCCCCTTGAGCGTAAGG
>NZ_JBFUBY010000983.1:0-490 GCF_056405515.1 Polaromonas sp. P1_G2 | reverse complement strand
GTGCGATAGATGAGGAAAGGCAGGTTGGTGGAAGCGTAGCCGGGGCCGCCATTGGTGGTGACCAGGATTTCCGCGTAGACCCCGAGCAGGAAGATTGTCTGGATCAGGATCACAACGGTGATGGACCTGGCCAGGTGCGGGGTGGTCAGATAGATGAAGCGGCTCGCGAAGCCTGCGCCATCCATCTCCGCGGCCTCCTTCTGCTCCGCGTCAAGGCTCTGCAGGGCCGTCAGGAGGATGAGCGTAGCGAAGGGTAGCCATTGCCAGGCGACAATGACGATGATCGAAAGCAGCGGATATTGCGCGAACCAGTCGACGGGCCGCAGCCCCAGAAAGCGATTGAGGTCGGCGAGCACACCATAGCCCGGATGCATGATCATGTTCTTCCACACCAGCGCCGCCACGGGCGGCATGACGAAGAAGGGTGAGATCACCAGGATGCGGATAATGCCCTGTCCCCACATCTCTTGATCAAGCAGGAGTGCAATGG
>NZ_JBFUBY010000982.1:0-490 GCF_056405515.1 Polaromonas sp. P1_G2 | reverse complement strand
CTTCGATGCCGACGCCGCGGCGATGCAGCAATTCCATGATACCCGGTGCGTCGGGTTCAGACAGATTGACCGAGGCGTAGTCCGCCAAATCGCTCCAGGCTTCGATCGCTGAGATCGTTCGTTCCGCTGAACCTTCGATCCACGCTCCGGTCGAGACGCCGATCAGCGTGCCCGGACACGCTTGCCGGCCGCACGGCCCGGACGGTTGCACTGACAGCGTTCAGGCTCTCGGTTCCTCATTCCTTGGGTGCAGATGAAGTTCCGCCGCACCAGCCGCCACGCAGGCAGCGCTGTCGCGAGCAATCTCCTCGATGCTCGTTGGCAGACATGGGTGATAGTCGAAAGCGCGTGCGCCATTGATGCAAGCCTGGACGATCATGCGTTTCTCCCTGAAGCTATCGGCTGTAATAACGCGGGAAGCCGCAAAAAGCAGGCAGGATCAATCCTTTTCCTTCGATGCCAGCCAATCCTTGATGAGCTGCCGATCGAT
>NZ_JBFUBY010000981.1:0-490 GCF_056405515.1 Polaromonas sp. P1_G2 | reverse complement strand
GCTCGTCGGTCTGAACGCCCTCACCCGGCTGAATTTCGGGGCCGCGGAATTCGTCGAAGGCCTTTTGGCTGAAGATTTCACGGGTCATGCGGACGCAATGACGGAATTTGATCCAGTCTTCCTCATGGCTCATATAATTGAAGCGAATCACCGGCTCTGCCTTGGGATCGGCCGAGCGCAGCGTGACATTGCCGCGCGACTTGGACAGATTGTAGCCGACATGAGCCTGGAAGCCGTGGCTCTTGGCCGCCGCCTTACCGTCATAGGAGATCGCCACCGGCAAGAAGTGATATTGGATGTCCGGCTGCTTGACGCCTGGCGCCGAGCGGATGAAGGCACAGGCCTCGAACTGGTTCGACGCGCCGAGGCCGCCTCCGGTCAGCAGCCATTGCGCACCGGCCACGCCCTGCCAGAACCAGGGCAGCCAGGAATAGAGCGATACCGGCTTGGTCGAGACCTGCTGGAAATAGAATTCCATATGGTCCTGCAG
>NZ_JBFUBY010000980.1:0-490 GCF_056405515.1 Polaromonas sp. P1_G2 | reverse complement strand
GGCGTTGACAGCGCTGATCAGGGCGGTCGCGGCAATCACCAGGGAAAACTGCCGGTACATCTGGCCGCTCAGTCCGGGCAGGAAGGCGGCGGGCAGGAAGACGGCGAGCAGCACCAGCGTGATACCGATGATCGGCCCGAACAGCTCGTTCATGGCGGCGATCGCCGCATCATGCGGCGTTCGGCCAAGGCGGATATGCCGCGCCGCCGCCTCGACGACAACGATCGCGTCATCGACGACGATGCCGATCGCCAGGATGATGGCGAACAGCGTCAGCAGATTGATCGAAAAGCCGCACACCGCCATGGCGGCGAAGGCGCCGACAATCGTCACCGGCACCGTCGTGGCGGGCACCAGCGTCGCGCGCCAATCCTGCAGGAAGACCAGGATGACGACCAGCACCAGGAGCGCGGCTTCGAACAGCGTGTGATAGACGTCATTCACCACCGCCGAGACGAAGCGCGTCGTGTCGAACGGAATGCTGTATTTC
>NZ_JBFUBY010000979.1:0-490 GCF_056405515.1 Polaromonas sp. P1_G2 | reverse complement strand
TTGCTGATCACCGCGGAGAGGCGGTTATCGACCGAGGCGACACCTGTCACGCGCGAGGCGATATCCTCGGCAATCTCGATCTCTTCTGGATAGGTGACGGTGCCCTTCAGCACGATCGCCGTGCCGGCCGCTATGACGACGACCTCCGCGGCGTCGATATCGGCGGCGCGGGCCAATGCATCGGCAACGCGCGTTTCCATGGCCATGATCGGATTGGCTTCGAGATCAACCGGGTTGACGTTCCGGCCATTGAATGCCTGCGGCTTGAACACCATTGTCTTTCTCCAATGATCTGCCGATCCCTAGACGTCCTTTCGGGCGCTGCTTGCATCGGCTTAGTGATAGAGGTTGATGACGGGCGGCTTGCGGGTTTCGTCCGGATTGGGAAGTGGCTCTTCGTCCGGCAGCCGATCCGGTTCCGGCTCCTTGACGGGGGGATCCGGCGGAACAATCGGTAGCGGCGCTGGTTCCGGCTCGACGGGTATGATCC
>NZ_JBFUBY010000978.1:0-491 GCF_056405515.1 Polaromonas sp. P1_G2 | reverse complement strand
GTGTGAAACCGCACCTTCTCGCTTTCAGACGTGGCAGGCATCATCTGCACGGGGCAGGTCACCAACGAGAGCTTGAGATAGCCTTTCCAATAAGGGCGAATTGCCATGGCATCTTTCCTCAGCCTGCGCGACGTGTCGGCGCCGCCGGCGACTTCGCCTTCGCGGTGGCGGGCTTGCCAGGCTTTGCTCGTTCACTGTCCGCATTGACATTGGCTGCGGTGCGCTTCGGCGTCGGCCCCGCAGTAAACCCGGCACTTTCGCGCAGTGCCTGCAGCAGATCGCTCTGCTTCGAGACTGGTGGTGCTTTCTTCTTCGGCAACGATCGGCCCTCGATCTTGGCTTTGACCAATTCGGTGACCGCTGCCTCGTAGCGATCGTCGAAGGCCTTTGCATCAAAGGTGCCCTGCTTCGTGCCAATGATGTGCTCGGCCAGATCAAGCATCTCACCCTCGATCTTCAGATCCGAGACATCCTCGAAGGCTTGCTTCGAC
>NZ_JBFUBY010000977.1:0-491 GCF_056405515.1 Polaromonas sp. P1_G2 | reverse complement strand
GGTGCCGCCTGGCCTCTATGCAAGCCAGATTTCATCGGGCTCGTTGGCGACCGCCAAAGGCTATCGGCTGACGGTAGAAGACAGATTGCGCGCCGATGTCATCGAGCGCCTGATGTGCGACTTCGCGGCCGACGTCTCCGCCATCTCCCTGTTGCATGGTTTTCCGCCCGAATTCCTTCTCGAAAGCAATGCACGCCTCAGCGCCATGGTCGCGGACGGTATCGTGGAAATCGAGGATGGCGTGGTCAGGCTCGATGCCAAACAACGGTTCCTCGTCCGCGCCGTCGCCTCCACGTTCGACGCCTATATCGGAGAGACGGGACGGACGTTCAGCAAGGCGGCATGACCGCCCTCTCCGAGAGATTTAGCACCAAAAGGGAATCACAACCTACTGTTATCGCTCAACTACTTTTAAATCGGGCTCTTAAATTGGGCGGTGTGTCAACGGGCGTCACTGGCTGCGGCTAAGGGTCTGGGATATGTGGTGGTAC
>NZ_JBFUBY010000976.1:0-492 GCF_056405515.1 Polaromonas sp. P1_G2 | reverse complement strand
TGCGTGAAGCGCCCATATCGATATGGTCGTTCTCATCTGAACCGTAGAGGTCAATATACTGCTTGGCGTTCCCGGCTGGGTTCCAGTGGAAATCGGCGGCGGTTGAAAGATGGATCGAAAACAAATCTCCGCTGACGGATTGTATGTGCTCGAGCGCGGTGGCGGCAATGGTCAGTTTGAAATTGTTGTAGGGCGTCACCATCAGCGTTTCGACGCCGCCGATCTTGCATTGYGAAAGGTCGGCGTCACGGTCGATGTCGATTGTGTCGCGGCCATCGCCGCCCTGTATGAGAAGGTCTCCGGCATTTCCTTGGAGGACGAATTTGTCGTTTCCGCTACCGCCGTCCACGAGCGTTGATTTGTTTGCCGTCAGATCAATCGTGTCGTTGCCGGCATCTCCGGTCACGATGCCCGACTGTTGCTGGATGACAGTGATCGTGTCGTTGCCGTCGCCGCCATGGATCGTGTCCGTGCCTTTCTGTTCCCACATCC
>NZ_JBFUBY010000975.1:0-492 GCF_056405515.1 Polaromonas sp. P1_G2 | reverse complement strand
GCTGCCTGGTCCTTCCTGGTCGCGCTGCTGAGGATCGAATTTACCGATTTCAACGAGACGCAGGGGCAATCGCTGACCTGGCTCATGCAGCATCTCGGCGACAGCGGCCCGAAATCCGGCGACGGCGGCGCGGTCGGCTGGCTGAAATCGAAGCTCGGCGGCAAGCCGGCTTCTTCCATCGGCCTCGAGGAAGCGCGCGAGTGGATCAGGCATATCCTGGCGGCGATGGACAATACCCAGATCAGCGGCCCGCTCGTCGGCGGCGGCAAGGTCACCGGCGACACGATCTGCATGATGGCCTTCCTGCACTGGCTGGTGGCGAGCGCCGGTGCCCCCTTCGCCATCGAGGCGGCGCTGCCGCTGATCGGCACCGAATCCCGCAGGAGAGGCAGCTATACCAATTCCTCCTGGAGCGCGCCGATCGACCTTGGCCTGCGCATCGCACTGGTCAGGGCGCCCGAGGACGAATACGAGGCCGCCCTWGGCATGCTG
>NZ_JBFUBY010000974.1:0-492 GCF_056405515.1 Polaromonas sp. P1_G2 | reverse complement strand
CAACAAACCAACGCAAGGAACAAGTCATGAAGTCCATTTCTGCTCTCGCTCTCGCCGTCTCGCTCGCTCTCGGCTCTGCCGTTGCCATGGCTCCGGTCGCTGAAGCCGCCACCACCACCACTGCTGCCAAGCCGGCTGCGACGACTGCCAAGAAGCCTGTCGTGAAGAAGAAGCATCACGCCAAGAAGAAGCCGGCTGCCAAGAAGCCGGTTGCCAAGAAGGCTTCCTAAGCCCTTTTGATATGACTTCGGTCGGTGCTCGTTTTCCCGGGCAGGTGCAGTTTGGCCCGGGAAAGATTTGAGATCCGGCGGCCCTCGGCACATCTCTACCCTTGCCGACCCCCAGGGCCAGCCGGACTTCCTGCCCGACCGATGGTCGACTGGCGGATGAAGCGGATCGCTCCGCTTCATCCGTTTTTGTTTGAAGTCACGTCTTAATGATCCCGCCTGAAGCGCATCGCATATTCATGGATTGACGGGACGCGTTTTTGTC
>NZ_JBFUBY010000973.1:0-492 GCF_056405515.1 Polaromonas sp. P1_G2 | reverse complement strand
CCTCCGAATGGCTAAAAACAGACACGTCATAGTGATTTTCCTGGCCTCCTTTTGGCAGGGATCATTACCGTTTCGAATGCGTTTCCGTTATCGGGTCTCAAGATGCATATGCCAAGCTGGTTTGCGGAGCATTTAATGATGATTTACAACGGCATCTCAGTTCTTGTTGTTGAGGATGAAATCCTCATACGGTTGGACGTTGTAATCTCCCTGGAATCCAGCGGTTTCAGAGTTTTTGAGGCCTCGAACGCAGACGAAGCCATAGAAATCTTGAATCAACATTCAGACATCCATCTCGTTTTCACGGATATCGACATGCCGGGCAGTATGGACGGCTTGAAGCTAGCAAGCGCGGTGCGCGATAGGTGGCCGCCGATTAAGATCATCGTAACGTCGGGAAACCGCCATCTCAGCGATGACATGCTGCCGGTTCAAGGGAGGTTCTTTGACAAGCCTTATAATCCAATACGGGTCATAGGGGCGATCAAAGAG
>NZ_JBFUBY010000972.1:0-492 GCF_056405515.1 Polaromonas sp. P1_G2 | reverse complement strand
AGACCAACCTTCTGGCGTTGAACGCAGGTGTCGAGGCGGCGCGYGCCGGCGAAGCCGGCAAGGGWTTTGCCGTYGTYGCYCAGGAAGTGCGCGAACTCGCCGGACGGGCTGCAGGTGCGGCCAAGGACATCAAGGCGCTGGTGGCGCGGTCGAGCGAGGAAGTGCGCACCGGCGTGCAGCTGGTCACCGCCACGCGCGACAAGCTCAGCCATATCGTCGAGGACGTCTCGAAGATCAACGAACTGGTGAGCGAGATCGCCACGGCTGCCAACGAGCAATCGACCGGCATCCAGGAAATCAACACGGCCATTGGCCAAATGGATCAGATGACGCAGAAGAACGCCGCCATGGTCGAGGAGACCAATGCCGCCAGCCACACGCTGGCGCAGGATGCCGGCAATCTGACCGTACTGATGAAACAGTTCCAGATGGCCGAATCCGCATCCTCGCAGCTCAGAGCCGTGCCAAAGCCGGTTACCCAAGCCTCCAAGC
>NZ_JBFUBY010000971.1:0-492 GCF_056405515.1 Polaromonas sp. P1_G2 | reverse complement strand
ACCGTAGCCTGGTCGGCGAGGAAACGATCGGCACGATGGTGGTTTCCGACCATATCGGCAGTATCCCGCGCCGGATCAGTTTTGCCGATGGCGGCCTGTTCGAAACCATCGACAACGACGCCGTCGACACACTATTGCGGAAACACCGACGCAACCGCGCCGTCTGGATTCATGAACTGGAGCGGTTCCATCCACGACTGATCGTTCTCGTGCTGGCGGTCTTTCTGTTTTCTGCACTGATCTATCGCTATGCCATCCCGGCTTTGGTGGAAGTTGCCGTCTGGGCAACGCCGCCGGTCGTTGGCGACATGATGTCCGCCGGCACACTTGCCTCGCTCGACAAGACGGTGCTGGGACCATCGAAGCTGCCGGCTGAACAGCAGCAGAAAATCAGCGACGCTTTCGGCAAGCTCGCCAGCTTTTCCAGTCGGGGTCGCGAGGGCTACCACCTCTATTTCCGCGACGGTGGTTATATCGGTCCGAATGCATTTG
>NZ_JBFUBY010000970.1:0-493 GCF_056405515.1 Polaromonas sp. P1_G2 | reverse complement strand
TCCATGCACAGCGCCGATCGCGCCGATCACCCGAAGATGAAATCGTCCGCGGTGACGCTGGCGAGCTGCGTSGCCTTGAGCGTGATGCTGTCRTGGCTGTCGAAGGTGATGACCACGTCCGACCCSACCTGYGCCATRTGCAGGCCGGAGAACTGCGTYGCAAATGCAGGGTGGATGTCAATGTGGCCGTGTGYCGATGTCGTCACGTCGAGATTGTAGACCGTGTCGTTGCCGCCCTGATAGTTCAGCGTCGCAKTCTTCATRTTGCGGAAATAGAACGTATCGTTCAGCGTGCCGCCGCTCAGGGTTTGCGCRTCCGCATAGTCAGTGATGGTGTGRGTGCCGGCGGCCAGGCGCGTGTCGCTCGTCAGCACGACGCTGCTGCTGCTGAGCCTGTCTTCGCGCATGGTCCCCGTGCCGTCCTGAAGATAGTAATCGACAGTGCGCGAGCCGTTGGCGGCGATCGTCGAATGGTTGAGGATCGATCCGGTGC
>NZ_JBFUBY010000969.1:0-494 GCF_056405515.1 Polaromonas sp. P1_G2 | reverse complement strand
AGGATATTCCGGATCTTGTCCGCCATTTCGTCGCCATGACCGAGAAGGAAGGCATGGCGCCAAAACGCTTCGACAACGAAGCGCTCGACGTGATGAAATCCTATCCTTGGCCCGGCAATGTCCGAGAGCTGGAAAATTTCGTCCGGCGGCTTACAGCACTCTATCCGCAGGACGTGATCACCCGCGAGATCGCCGATTCTGAACTGAAGCCGGATATCGCTGCCGGCCCCGCGGAAAAGCCCGGTGCGGCGCCCGGCTCGGTTTCGATTTCACAGGCCGTCGAAGAAAATATGCGCATCTATTTCGCCGAATTCGGCGACAACCTGCCGCCGCCTGGCCTCTACGACCGGGTGCTGGCCGAGATGGAATATCCGCTCATCCTGGCAGCTCTGACCGCCACGCGCGGCAATCAGATCAAGGCTGCCGATCTGCTCGGTCTCAATCGCAACACGCTGCGTAAAAAGATCCGCGAACTCGGCGTCACCGTCTATCGC
>NZ_JBFUBY010000968.1:0-494 GCF_056405515.1 Polaromonas sp. P1_G2 | reverse complement strand
CACTTCCTGTATCGGAACAAACGGAAGGTGTCACAAATAGAAACGGTTGGATGCGAAGATGCTGCTCAGTTTCGCGAGACTTGTTGCAGCCTGCCATTTCCACTTTTACTGGCGCGGCGTCGGACCGCGCCAGCGCCTCGGTGCCGGCGATCATGGTCGAGATTCCGGCTTCCTCGGCGACGGCATCGCCGCGCGGGCGGCCGCATCAGAAGACGAAGTCGGACGGTTGCAGGTCGTTCGGCTCGACGCCGATCAGCCTCAGGCTGTCTCCATGGCCGAAATCGATCACCACGTCGCTGCCATTGGTGGTGATCAGCGCCGCAAGCTGGTTCAGGCTGGTGACGCCATCGACATGCGACAGATCGATCTTGTCGTGGCCGGGGCCGGACGCCTGGAAATCGCTGACCGTGTCGGTACCGAAGCCGGTCTTGAACACGAATGTGTCGGCATCGGCGCCGCCGACCAGCAGGTCGGTGCCCGTGCCGCCGGAGAGC
>NZ_JBFUBY010000967.1:0-494 GCF_056405515.1 Polaromonas sp. P1_G2 | reverse complement strand
CCGTTCGGTCGATGACTTGGTCAAGGCGATGGGAATGTCGGGCATTTCCAAGAGCCAGGTCTCCCGGCTATGCGAAGAGATCGACGACAAGGTCAAGGCTTTCCTGGCTCGGCCGATCGAGGGCGATTGGCCATATCTATGGATCGACGGTGCGCCATGCGGCGCGGGAGGTGCTGATGTTTTAGCGTAACCTCTCAAAGCTTGCCGATTTTTGACCGGCGGCTGCGATGCCGCCCGATCTGCAGGAGCAGTGGGTCGAAGGGGGCCGAGAAGCCGGACCGGGCGTCGCCGGTTGGGTTGCATAAGCAGATTGGCCTTAACTGTACCGGACGCGGGCCATCAACCGCGGGCCGGACTACCGCAGTGCCCATGGCGAGACAACGAAGTGGGCGCCAGAAGCCTCGAAACACAGAAATCGCTTCCATCAGCGTGATGGCGTGGAAGCACGAAAGAGCGATCAGAGGCGGTAAGGTTCGTCGATCCTTACTGCCGGG
>NZ_JBFUBY010000966.1:0-496 GCF_056405515.1 Polaromonas sp. P1_G2 | reverse complement strand
GGCGGCTGATAGGCCCGCTCGGCTTGTGGCTGATCGTCTATTCGTCGATCCTCTGGTTCTTCATTCAGCGTCTCCGCAAGATTTCCGAGCGGCAGGCCGATGCGCGGTCGAGCATGACAGGCCGTATCGTCGACAGTTACACCAATATCGCGACGGTGAAGCTGTTCTCGCATGCCGGCCGCGAGGAGGACTATGCGAAGTCGGCGATGGATGAATTCCTGCACACCGTGCATGGCCAGATGCGCTATGTGACGATGTTCCAGGCGCTCGTCTACTTCAACAATGCGGTTCTGGCATTGCTGACGGCGGGACTGTCGATCTGGTTCTGGATGCATGGCTCGATCTCGACCGGCGTGATTGCCGTGGCGATTTCGCTGGCGCTGCGCGTCAACGGCATGTCGCAGTGGATCATGTGGGAAGTCTCGGCGCTGTTCGAGAATGTCGGCACCGTCTATGACGGCATGGCGATGCTGTCGAAGAAGCAGGAGATCAGCGA
>NZ_JBFUBY010000965.1:0-496 GCF_056405515.1 Polaromonas sp. P1_G2 | reverse complement strand
GCCCTGATCCTTCAGACCCTTGAGCACCGCGCTCATCGCCTGGCTGTTGCCATCGAGCGCCGCCCGCGCCGTCTTTTCCAGCGTCGCAACACCGAGCGTCACGACCGCCATATCCGGCGCAACCGACGAATCGGCTTCCCCGGAAACAGCGATGACCGCTTCGCGCTTCTCCGCTTCGGCAGCACGGACAGCGACCGGCATGGCGATCATGGTGGCAAGGATGAGCGTGGTCAAACGGATCGGACGAAGGGTCATGGCAGCTTCCATAAGTTGCGGGTTCCAATTTGTCGCAGGCGATTGTGCAGCTTTTGCGACGGACGCTTGCCCGATGATAGGATTTCCGCTAGAGCCTCGCCAGACGTTTGACCATTGCGACGCGCGGCGCGCGTTTAGGGCCTGTAGCTCAATGGTTAGAGCCGGCGGCTCATAACCGCTTGGTTGGGGGTTCGAGTCCCTCCGGGCCCACCAATTTATCTTAAATTACAACGAGTTATAT
>NZ_JBFUBY010000964.1:0-496 GCF_056405515.1 Polaromonas sp. P1_G2 | reverse complement strand
GCATAGAGCAGTCCCTCAATTACCAGGAAAAAAGCGATTCCGGTGAGGAAATCGGTCATTTGCTGGCGGGTGTCGTCGTCTGGGCCGGGTTCTTCGGCAGCTCACTGTTGAAATATTGGAAGAACTCCGAATCCGGCGGCAGCACCAGAGTCGTGTTCGGTGTGCTGAACGCGTCCGCATAGGCAGTCATCGACCGGTAAAATGCGTAGAATTCCGGATCCTGGGAGAAAGCCTCGCCAAAAACCCGGTTGCGCTCGGCGTCGCCTTGGCCGCGCAGGATCTGCGCGTCCTTTTCTGCGGCGGCAATGATTTCCACCTTGCCGCGGTCGGCGACGGCCTGACGGCGTTGCGCGCCTTCATTGCCGCGGGCGCGGATCGCTTCGGCCTCGGCGAGACGCTCGGCCTTCATGCGGTCATAGGTCTGCTGCGACACTTCCTTGGTGAGGTCGGTGCGGCGGATGCGGACATCGGTGATCGTCAGGCCAAGGGACTGGGC
>NZ_JBFUBY010000963.1:0-497 GCF_056405515.1 Polaromonas sp. P1_G2 | reverse complement strand
CCGCTACGCACGACGGCGATGCGGGTGATGTCGGCCGGCATCGAGGCGGCGGAGCCAATGGTCGCCGTTCCGCTTCGCTCGACGCGCGACACGCTCGCCGCCTACCCCGCCGGCGTCCAGGACCTGTGGTTTGCCCGGCTCTATCTGATGAAGCCGGTCATGGTCGTTGCACTGGCGCTGTTCTGGTTCCTGTCCGGCACGATCGCGCTGATCGATATCGCACCGGCGTCGGCGCATTTCCTGCCCTTCATGCCGACGGCCGCTGCCGATGCCGTGACGATCATCACCTCGCTCCTCGATATCGGGCTTGGGCTTGGCGTGCTCTACCGGCCACTGTCGCGCTTGGCGCTGATCGGGCAGATCGCACTGGCCTGCCTCTATCTCATCGGCGGCAGCATTCTCGAAACATCGCTTTGGCTCGATCCGCTCGGCCCATACGTAAAGGTATTGCCGGCGATCATCCTGTCGCTGGCGACACTGGCCATCCTGGATGAACG
>NZ_JBFUBY010000962.1:0-497 GCF_056405515.1 Polaromonas sp. P1_G2 | reverse complement strand
GCTCATGTGAGATCGAGTTCCATGACGACCGGACAATGATCAGAGGCCTTGGGACGGTCCCAGCCGGTGCGCGGATAGCGCTCGGTTTCCTGCCCCTTTGGGAAGACGGTGCGGAACGGCTGTCCGTTGCGGACGATTTCCGGCAACGCCTTCGGATTGGCGGCGGCGAGCGCCTGCGACAGCCAGATATAGTCGAGCTGGCAGAGATGCTGCTCGGCAAGCCCGCGGCTGTGGTAGAGCGTCCAGCGGTCCTCGACTGGGCGCCTGAGCATGGCGTTTTCGGCAAAACCATCATGCGAAAACGTGTCGAGCGCGCTTTCGGTCTCGCGCGCCGGCGTGAAGGTGAAGCCGGTGCGCTTGCTGCCGGCGATCAGCAGCCGCTCCTGGTAATCATTCATGTCGCCGCAGATGACGAAATTCTTGTGCTGCGTCGCGTCCCTGCCGAAACGCTCCTCGATGATGCGGCGCACGGCGGTTGCCTCGGCGCGGCGCAGCGG
>NZ_JBFUBY010000961.1:0-497 GCF_056405515.1 Polaromonas sp. P1_G2 | reverse complement strand
TGATATGGAAATCCCGCACCAGCCATCGTACCGGCGTTTCCAACGATTGCCGCATCACAAGCTGTTCGGTGTAAAACAGCGTCAGATGCGGGGTGAATGTCCGTGTCGCTTCACTCTCGACACCCGGCTGACTTTGGGCCGCGGCGATATTTTTCTGCAGTTCGATCAGGTAGCGATTTGGCTGGCTGCAGCACAAGACCAGCGCCTTTTTGTCATGCGGCCGCTGGAAGCTCATGATCTGGTCGAACGTCAGCATGAAGGGTTCGACCGCGACCGACGACAATTCCTCCTTCTTCGCAGCCAGATCCATAAGGGAGAACATGTTATGCATCCCCAGCCCTTGGAGCGTGACATGCGGCGGCCGAATCTCCTCGGCGACACCGAGGCGGCGCATGAAAACTCCGGCTATATCGGTCGCTTGTCTGGCCGCCGCGGCGGATGCCTGCAGGCCAACAAACAAATCCACTCTGGCCTTGAAACTTGGCGGCGGATTGTTG
>NZ_JBFUBY010000960.1:0-497 GCF_056405515.1 Polaromonas sp. P1_G2 | reverse complement strand
AGCTTGCGGCCCACACCGCGACCGCGCAGGCGCTCATCGACGATCACCATGTTGATCGTTGCACAATCAGCACCATAGGGCGTCATCAGGATCGTACCGGCGACCTTGCCGTCGCCATCCAAGGCGACTGCGCCGGAACTCAGTTCGACAACGAAACGCCAATCCTCAGGCCGATGCGGCCATTTCGCCTGACGTGAAAGCGCTACAGCTTCCTCAATATGCTGCGGACCAAAAGCCGCCAGACCGATCGCATCTGTTTGCATGGAGCATCCTTTTCGATGCCCCAAGTCTCAATCAATCGCCGGCGGCAGATCGTCTGAAGGCATGCTGCCGGGCAATATCTTCCGCCGTAGCATGGGCGGCCTGCCGCATCTTATGCTGAGGCAGGGTGAAACTGTTATCGGTTGGTCATGCGATGTGGTTCGCGAAGCGATTTCCGGGCAATAGAATAGCGGACATAGTTTCCTTGCGCATTTTTCTCTCGAAGCGGGTAGGAG
>NZ_JBFUBY010000959.1:0-498 GCF_056405515.1 Polaromonas sp. P1_G2 | reverse complement strand
CACCGTCCCTTTGGTCGTGGCGGGTGGAATGACCATCTGGATACGCTCGTCACCGGGCAGCGTCGCCGACAGGATCGGCCGGGTTTCGTCGATGGACTGGTTGGAAAAGCTGGCCACGGCCCGGGCAAGGCGCATCAACTTGTCGAAGGTGAGCTCCGGCAGGTCATGGGTCCGCCAACCGCCAGCACCTTCAGTGAGCACCTGCCCAGGCCGATTCACGATCACTTCATAAAGCGTTCGGTCCTCCAAAAACAGTGCAAATGGCGACAGGAGTTCGCGGACCACCCTGGCGTCGACGCCCTCACTCATATCCCGCCCTATTTCGTGATGAGCGTCGAACGGGGGCTGAAGTCCCCAAGCACCGCCCGGTCATAAATCTTATTCCTCGGCTCCGTCACACGGAGGCTATAGACGCCGGAGAAATCGAGATCGCGCGCCACGAAAATCGAGACGAGCTCGCCCTGGTGCTTGAGAAGCGTGGGCGGAATGTTGATCGAC
>NZ_JBFUBY010000958.1:0-498 GCF_056405515.1 Polaromonas sp. P1_G2 | reverse complement strand
GTTCCTTGGTGAGATTCTCGAGCCCGAATGCCTGCTCGCGGCCGAACTGGCGGCGCAAGCCGCGTTGCCAGTCCACCGGCGACAAATCGGCGGGTGCGTGGGTGCGTGAGAGTTTTGGTTCCTTTGGCTTGGCCGCAGATTTGCTTCGGGGCTTGGACTTCATCGCGCTATCTTCCGTTCAGACCAGGTTTCTCGTGAGGCGTTGATCTCGCAGCCCATGGCAGATTGCAGGTCCGTCGGAGACGCCGTCAAAATTATCGGCCACCATCAGCACAAGGCGGTGATCGAAGCCGACGCGTTAAAAATCGACATCTGTCTATCACAAGCCAAGCTTCGACTGGTGATGGAATAGTTGATTATCAACAGCACCGTCCGCAGAGCGATATGCCTCTCCGAAGCCCCTCTATGAGCCGTCAGTGCCCGGCGTCCTCAGCATCTCAGCAACCAAACCAGATCTGATTCTTCCGACGTCCTCCAATCACACGAGGACGTCGGAAT
>NZ_JBFUBY010000957.1:0-498 GCF_056405515.1 Polaromonas sp. P1_G2 | reverse complement strand
GCTCCATACCGGGCAGGTATTGGCGGATTATCTGACCCAATTTCCTGAGGCCGCGGTCGTCGTCCACGGCTGGTCGCATACCAATCACGCGAGGCCCGACGAAAAGAAGCAGGAGCTCGGCGCACACCGGCCTGTCGAGACAGTACTAAGGGAATTGAAAGCGGGCTTCCATCGCCTGCAGGCGTTTCACGCTGACCGTTTCGTTCCCCTGCTCGTGCCGCCGTGGAACCGGATTGCGCCCGGTGTGATCGCAGGGCTGCCGGAGCTCGGCTTCAAGGCCATATCCATTTTCGGGCCGGAGAAGCCGGCGCCGCTCGTCGTCGTCAACACCCATGTCGACCTGATGGACTGGCACGGCACACGCGGCGCTCGCGAGCCTGCGCCCTTGGTCGCCGATATGGTGAAGCGGCTTGATGAGATGTGGGAGAGCAACGGCGCGCTCGGCTTTCTGACCCATCACCTCGTCCACGACGAAGCGGGATGGGCGTTCCTTGACGC
>NZ_JBFUBY010000956.1:0-499 GCF_056405515.1 Polaromonas sp. P1_G2 | reverse complement strand
CGGCAAACCCGCGGCCATGGCCCGGCATATGCTTCATCACAGGCAGCATGCCGCCAGCCTTCAGGCCCTCTGCCGCGGCACGTCCCATCTCGGAGACAATCACCGGATTCTTGCCGTAAGCGCGGCTGCCGATCACGTCGCTGGCGCCTTCCACCGGCACGTCCAGAACCGGCAGGCAATCGACGTTGAAACCGAGCTTTGTCAGATCGAAGGCATGCAGCCGCGACATCAGCCAGGCGGCGCGCAGGCCCCTGTCGCGATCCTCTCGATAGATGGCGCCGAGATCGGCGCCGGAAGGATAGCGCGGGCAGATCGGCTCGCGGATGCGCTGCACGCGCCCGCCTTCCTGATCGATCAGGACAGGCGCATTGCGGCCACCGACAGTGTCGCGTAGCGAGGCGATCAGATCCTTGATCTGCTGCGGCTCGGGCGACAGATTGCGGGCGAAGAGGATGAAGCCCCAGGGCTGCTGGTCGCGGTAAAGCGCGCGCTCCTCGGC
>NZ_JBFUBY010000955.1:0-499 GCF_056405515.1 Polaromonas sp. P1_G2 | reverse complement strand
ATGCAGAAGCTGGCAAAGCCGCTGAAAGCCAGTCTCAATGGTCCGCAGGAGATCGGCAACATGCTCGTCTGGGAATTACCTATGAGCAGCTTACCCAGGCGCTATAGTAAGACCTTATTTGGTCGGAAATCCAATTTTGTTTCGGTAGACATCGCAGAGTACAATGCGACAATAGAAAATATGACAAGTGTTGTTCGGCAGTTGTTCGGTAATATTAAAATAGTGTTTTCGGAACTTGATTCTCCGTATTGGTCGACAGTATTTGCGACATACGAAGAAACTAATGACGATGACAATAAACTCAAATCGGCTTGATCTCCATGTCGTCTATCATATTCATTTTCAATCTGCTGCAGGACGTTAACATAATTCGCCCCTTGGCGTATTTGGCGCGCCGTGAGACGGATGCCGAAATCGTTTTTCTCATCTCACATCGCTTTCTCGACCGCGACCGTCAGAAAATCTGGCAACGAGAACTCGCGCAGATGCGTGCCGATAT
>NZ_JBFUBY010000954.1:0-499 GCF_056405515.1 Polaromonas sp. P1_G2 | reverse complement strand
GTTTTGGTTGGTCATAAATGGGCCGATTCCGTTATTTATTATTCATTTTCAACATCTAACGCAGCCTATAGTTACACTGATTCAAGCGTGACCGACCTGCCGGCCAACTTTCGCGTTTTCACCGCACAGCAAGAGACTGCGGCGGAGTTTGCCTTGGATGGCTCGCAAAATKCCGCAGCGGTGGGTTTTTCCATCGMMGGCTTCACRCTGGCCGATATCCAGAGCCGTGGCGAAGTCGATTCCACCAGCGGCACACATATTCGCTTCGGTGGAACGACGTCCAGCACATTGCCAACGTCGCGGGTGGCCGACTTTCCCGGCAATCTCGTAACCGCCGACCCGAGTGACGACGGTGATGTCTGGATCGGCAGTGCCTATGACGGAACGACGAACGACTATCGCTTTCCCACGGCGGGAAATTACGCATGGGCTACCCATTTGCATGAAATCGGCCACGCAATGGGCCTTAAGCATCCTCATGACACCGGAGGGTCGGGCG
>NZ_JBFUBY010000953.1:0-500 GCF_056405515.1 Polaromonas sp. P1_G2 | reverse complement strand
CGATGACCACTTTGGCGGATAACCAGGCGAAATCTGCGATATATGGTCCGATCGGTGTCTCGCGCCGAAACCGGGCGCCATAAGGGAGCAGGTCGCGCAACATATCCCACATCGCCTGCTCGGCTTTGGTCAAYTCACGGCGAAGAGCTTTCGCATTCTTTCTCGTCTTGGATCCGATGTTTGAATGCGGCATYTTTGTCYACTGCTCTCAYTGCAAARCCCAGRTCGCGCCWCTTGTCTCGACCTGTCCTTCGGATACCACAAGGGGGAGGGTTGGCGCATTTGGAAAAAGACCCTCTCTGGCCTGCCGGCCATCTCCCCCACAAGGGGGGAGAARACTCGCGGMACTCGCTCGCCCAAATCGAAGCTTCGGYGGTGCTYTACGCCTCACCAACTTCGGCCAAGGGGTCGCTGCCGCTCACCCGGCCTTCGTAYCCTYTCCCAGAAGCGGGAGGGGCTTAACCCAACCGCAGTCTCGCAGCCCAAATTGAGGCAAGGAG
>NZ_JBFUBY010000952.1:0-500 GCF_056405515.1 Polaromonas sp. P1_G2 | reverse complement strand
AGCGCGGCGCCAGCGAGCACCGTCCCCGCACCCAGGATGAATTGACGGCGCGACGGCGCCGCCCTCATGAGCAATGTCGTCAAATCATTCATGAAAGTCTCCTCCAGACAAAGCTTCGCCGCCGTCGCACAGGCCTCTCCCGTGCGATCTCCGCCGAAATCCGATGTGATTGTTCGCTACCGCGATGCAGCGATGAAATATCGAGCCGCGGCACACTCCTCAATTGCCAACGAAGCCAACCTAGCTTACTTTCGGCAATTGGACAATATTTATTTTAACAAAAAAAATAAAGGCGCAGACAGCCATGAAGATCAATGCCACCATGTCGCGGGCGCTGAACCGCCGAATGGTCCTCAACCATCTCCGTCGTGACGGACCGATGTCGCGCGCCGACATCACTGCGCTGACCGGCTTGAGTCCGGCGGCTGTCACCTTCGTCGTCGCAGAATTGATGGACGAGGCGCTGGTGCAGGAGGGGGAAGCGATCGCCAATGTCAAGG
>NZ_JBFUBY010000951.1:0-500 GCF_056405515.1 Polaromonas sp. P1_G2 | reverse complement strand
CATCTGCACCGAACCGATCCTTACCGCTCGTGGCGCAGAGGCGCGCCAGTTGCATGTCGGCGCGCCGGACGAAATGCACCACGATCGTTTCGGCTCGCTTCACCGAACGCGCGCTCGACGATGCATCGGACAGCGAGAAAGCCACCGTCGGCGGCGAAACACTGACGGAGATGAGCGAGCTCACCGTCAGTGCGACCGGCCCGTCTCCGGGGTCAGCGGTGATGATCGCGACGCCCGACGGGTGGTGACGGAAGGCCGCCAGGAAGGCTTCCATTACCCTCGCCGTCGCGTCTGTGGTGCCGACGTCCCTGGAGCCCTGCAAAGCGTGACCCTGGTCTTTGCCGCGGAGTGTCATTTCTTTTCCACGAGGTCGTAGAATTGCCAGGCGCGATCGCTCCACAATCCGGCCAGTTCGCGGCCGGCGGCGGCGACGATGTTCGGATTGATGGTGAAGTGGTTGGCGGCTGTGAGCATTTCGCGATAGACGCGCTGCATCACGC
>NZ_JBFUBY010000950.1:0-500 GCF_056405515.1 Polaromonas sp. P1_G2 | reverse complement strand
CACATAGCCTGTTCGGCGTCTCCAAGACCGCGGCCGACCTCTATGTCCAGGAATATGGCTCGCGCTTCGGCCTGTTCACCGTCTGCCTCAGAGCCGGCTGCCTGACGGGTCCCGGCCATCGCGCCGCGGAACTGCACGGCTTCCTCGCCTATCTCACCAAGGTGGCCGTCAGCGCCGGCTGCTACCGGGTGATCGGCCATGACGGCTTCCAGGTGCGCGACAATCTCCACGCCGAAGACCTCGCCGACGCGCTCTACCGCGTCGCCAGCGAACGCATCCGACCCACGGTCTACAATATGGGCGGTGGCTACGCGTTGTCGTGTTCGGTCAATGAAGCCCTGGATACTGTCGGCGCCATGCTGGGCCGGCGGATCGACAGGGTCGAAGAACCGGTCGAGCGCTACGGCGACCACGCCTGGTGGATTTCCGATACGAGCCGGTTTCGGGCGGATTATCCGGGCTGGCAGCCGCGGCATGACCTCGATGGGATATTTGCGGAT
>NZ_JBFUBY010000949.1:0-501 GCF_056405515.1 Polaromonas sp. P1_G2 | reverse complement strand
CGATATAGCGAGGGCTCTTTTCAAAGAAGATGAAGCCGATATGCGTGGCCCCGAGCGCCACCGCGCGATCGACCGCTTCCTCGGTCTTCAGCCCGCAGATTTTGATATCGAGTGTCATTTGGCCCAAGTCGCACGAAATGCCTGCGAAGTCGAGTGTTTTTGCGCCGCAAATGCGCTGACATTACGTCAGTTTCAGCTTCCGAAGTCATGGACGTGAAGCAACGCGCCGTTCCTCTTCAACCAATGCTTGGCTTCGAGCGATTGCGGGCAGAGTTTTTCGCAGATCGCCCAGAACCTGTCAGAATGGTTCATTTCGGCAAGATGGGCCACTTCGTGAGCCGCGAGATAGTCGATCACATAGGGGGGTGCCATGACGATGCGCCAGGAAAAGCTCAGGTTTCCGTCATGGGAACAGGAGCCCCAGCGGCTCTTGGTGTCCTTGAGGGTGATCGAACTGACCTTTTTGCCGATCGCGCCAGCATGGGCCGCAGAGCGTTCAGC
>NZ_JBFUBY010000948.1:0-501 GCF_056405515.1 Polaromonas sp. P1_G2 | reverse complement strand
CGGCTCCTCCTTCTGCATGATGGTTCAGCCGCTGTTACGTAAGCTGGCGCAATTCCGTTGATCGTGAGATGAAGGTTTTACTGCACTTCCGGCCTGGTGCCGTTGCTGCGATGACGTCTCAGCAAGTCGACCTGCAGGTGGTTCAGCGGATCGAGGTATTTGGCCAAGGAACGTATATGTGCGAGCCGCCACGCTAGATGGGGTCAGACTTTTGAATAAGTATAATTTTCAACCACTATTCCTTAATAAGACGGGCGTTGGCGCGATCTATGTTCGACGAAATAATTGAGTCTGGACTGCAGTGCTCTTGCGAAGAACTCGTTCTCGCGAAAAAATGCCGATAGCAGACCGGCATGGCCGCAAGTTCTGAGCTGGGCCAGGATCGGCAGAAAGCGCGTCGCATATTTTGGCTGCTGCCGACGCGTTTTTTCTCTTTGCGCCCCGGCAAGTCGGGGGGCTGGTCACGCAACGAAGCGATCGTTCGTATGTCCGCCTCACGTC
>NZ_JBFUBY010000947.1:0-502 GCF_056405515.1 Polaromonas sp. P1_G2 | reverse complement strand
CAGCGAGACCATTTCCGCCGGAGGAGCGACAAGCACGCCGGTCTTGTTGAGGATGGAAATGGCCGAATCCTCTCTGTAGAGGCTGAAAATCGCCTCCAGGCGTGACACTTCCGCGGTGACGCGCTCGATCAGCCGGTTGCCCGCTACACTGTCGACATGGTTCAAAATCAAAGTCGCCGGCGCGCCAAGCGCCTGCCCGGTCCAGGTGATCGGTGCCCGAGCCGTCGCTGCCCGCGCGCGCGACAACAAGGGCAAACCGGCCATCGCCGCGAAGATCATGATCGCCCGGCGGCGGCTGAAATTTCTAGCCATTGTTCTGTCCCTTCACATCCGACGCGGCCGGGGCATCGWCCTTGGGCGCGTCTGCGCCGGAGCCGAGGACATAGTCATGCGGCACCTGGTCGAAGGTGACGACCCGCCCGCCATTCTTGAGTGCAAACTTGGCCGCGGCATCGCGGATCGAGAACGGCACTGTCTCTTCGTTGCCCATGCTGCCGCGCAT
>NZ_JBFUBY010000946.1:0-502 GCF_056405515.1 Polaromonas sp. P1_G2 | reverse complement strand
GATCGAATTCGCCAACCGGCCGGCGGTCGATTTCTTCGGCTGGAGTCTCGAGGAAATCAGGGGCCTTCGGATGGACGATCTGGTTTCCGACGGGCGCCTTGGCATGAACGCCACGGCCCTGATCTCGGTCTTCGAAGGCGCGAAGGAGGGGCTGGTCAGCCGGCCGCTCAGGCGCGACGCGAAGAAGAGCGATGGCTCCGTCGTGCCGGTAGAGATTTCCGTGTCGCGTTGGGAGAGCGCCAATGGCGCGGGCATTGCGATCGTCCTGCGCGATCTGGCGGAGAAGGCGGCGGCGGCGCTTGGCCAGCTCGGCGTCAAGCGCAGCGAAGCTATCGACGGCAGCGACATCGCCCTTGGCCGGCTGGTTGGCGGCATGCTGGAGAGTGGCGAGCGCCCGGCGCTGTTCGTGCTTTCGATCGACGATTTCGATTCTCTGAGCGAGACGCTTGGCCGACCTATCGGGCATGCGCTGCTGCAATCCGTCTCGCTCAGGCTGCGGCGC
>NZ_JBFUBY010000945.1:0-502 GCF_056405515.1 Polaromonas sp. P1_G2 | reverse complement strand
AATTATGCCGCAGTGCAAACATTCGAAGGACTGCCGATGAAATCGCTCGAACTGCTCGTGGAACGCATCATCCTCTCCAGTCGCTGGATCCTGGTCGTGTTCTATCTGGGACTGGTCGCAGCGCTGGCGGTCTACGCCGTGTCCTTTGGCTATAAGTTCTGGAAAATAGCGCAGAACGTTTTCGTCTATGACGAGGCGGACATGATTCTCGCCATGCTTACACTGATCGATGCGGCGCTGGTGGCCAGCCTAATCGTCATGGTAATGATCTCGGGCTATGAGAATTTCGTCAGCCGCTTCGACGAGGAAGGCGAGTCCGACGTCTCCTTCCTCGGCAAGCTCGATTCCGGCAGCCTGAAGATCAAGGTCGCTTCTTCGATCGTGGCCATCTCCTCGATCCATCTGCTGCAGATCTTCCTCAATGCCAACCAGTACGACAACACCAAGCTGATGCTGCTCACGGGAACCAGTACGACAACACCAAGCTGATGCTGCTCACGGG
>NZ_JBFUBY010000944.1:0-502 GCF_056405515.1 Polaromonas sp. P1_G2 | reverse complement strand
GATCAATATCGCCTTTATGACCTGGTCTGGAAGCGCGGCATTGCCAGCCAGATGGCGAGTGCCGATTTCGAGCGCACCACCGTCGAGATCACCGCCACCAATGGCGGCCGCACCGCTGGCCTGCGCGCCACCGGTTCGGTGATCAAGTTCGACGGCTTCATCGCCGCCTATACCGACCAGCGCGAGGAAAAAGAGGATAACGACGCCGAGGACGAGGATGGCCGCCTGCCGGAAATCCGGCTGCACGAGGCGCTCGCCAAGGAAAAGATCGACGCTAGTCAGCATTTCACCGAACCGCCGCCGCGCTATTCGGAAGCGACCCTGATCAAGAAGATGGAAGAGCTCGGCATCGGCCGCCCATCGACCTATGCCTCGACGCTGGCGACGCTCCGCGACCGCGGCTATGTGACCATCGACAAGCGCAAGCTGATCCCCGATTCCAAGGGCCGTATCGTCACGGCCTTCCTGGAAAACTTCTTCACCAAATATGTCGAGTATGACT
>NZ_JBFUBY010000943.1:0-503 GCF_056405515.1 Polaromonas sp. P1_G2 | reverse complement strand
GCCTGATCGTATCCGGTCCCCGCATCGACCCCGACCAGTCCAACCTGTCACTGGCCTGGGACAACATCTGGAACAACAATGCCTGGCAGCACGGCGATGTCTGGACCAAGATGTTCGAGACCATCATCATGGCCTTCCTCGGCACCCTGCTGGGGGCGATCTTCGCCTTCCCGCTCGCTTTCCTCGCCGCCCGCAACATCACGTCGAACCGCGCGTTGAACACGGCGCTGAAGCGCTTCTTCGATTTCCTGCGCTCCGTCGACATGCTGATCTGGGCGCTGTTCCTCACCCGCGCCTTCGGCCCCGGCCCGCTTTCCGGCTCGGGCGCGATCTTCCTCACCGAGACCGGCACGCTCGGCAAGCTCTATTCCGAAGGCCTGGAGAATATCGACAACAAGCCGCGCGAGGGTGTGCGTTCGGTCGGCGCCTCGCCGATCGCCGTGCAGCGCTTCGGCGTCATGCCGCAGATCGTGCCGGTGACCGTCAGCCAGACGCTCTACCAG
>NZ_JBFUBY010000942.1:0-503 GCF_056405515.1 Polaromonas sp. P1_G2 | reverse complement strand
CCAGGTACCACGTCTGGCCAAATTGACCCTCATCCCAATGATATTCGAATGTCTGGGCGCAAGCATCTCTAGGGGCACCTTTGATGGGCTCAAGCGGAGGTATTGCCGCGTAATTGCAAACATCGGCAAGCCAGCCAAATAGTGAGTAACGTTGCTCGCAGCCGTCATATTCCGATTTAACGATTTGCCACCGATCGCCAACGCGCCGCTCGGCGGAAATTCTTATGTCGGTGCCCATTTAATCCCTTTTCGAGCCGCAATGCTTCAATCTGGTGGAGGCTCCCACAATCTTCCGCGGAGTCAAGACGCATGCAGTCACCCTTTGGCGAGGGCGATCGATGGCAATAGGTCAGTTGTGGCTCGCGGCTCCAGTCTCAGGGCTGGTAAGCGGAACACGGGGGTCAGTGGCGCACACCCGAGTGTAGATGTCACTGCCCCGCTCGGGCAGCAATGCCGTCTGTCCCGAGGCGACAATTGCCTTAAATTCGTCCCAGGTCCAGGTC
>NZ_JBFUBY010000941.1:0-503 GCF_056405515.1 Polaromonas sp. P1_G2 | reverse complement strand
GGTCAGAGCTATTATTTCGGACCGCCGATCGGCGCCGATTCCGTTCTGCGATTGCTGAAAGAACGTTTCCCGCTGACGAAGCGGGCCTGAAGCGTAAACCTCAGGCGAGCTCGCGCCAATTCTTCAAAGCCTCGACCATCTGCGGCAGTTCCACCATGCGCGAGATCACCGTTTCGGCGCCGGCATCGGTCAGGCGGTCGGCATGTGTCGGGTAGGTGTGCGAACCACCGGTGAAGCCGATCACCCGCATGCCGGCGGCGCGCGCCGCATGAACGCCATGGGTGGAATCCTCGATCACCAGGCAGCGCGACGGGTCCGCACCGAACTGCTTGGCCCCATGCAGATAGATATCCGGCTTCGGCTTGGCGCGATCCGGGCCCAGGTCCTTGGCGGAATAGATATGCGGCGCGAAATAGGGTTTGAGCCCGACCTTGCTCAGCATCATATCGAGGCGCGGGCTCGACGAATTCGAGCAGATGCAGCGCTGCTCGGTGATCTTGGAG
>NZ_JBFUBY010000940.1:0-503 GCF_056405515.1 Polaromonas sp. P1_G2 | reverse complement strand
GCTGCCATGTGGTTCAGAAGAGTTCCCTGATAGGGCGCATCCGCAATCGCGTTCATATCTGCTCCAATCGCGCGTATGCGGTCTGCAGCACGATTTACGGCGTCAGCGGGAGCATCGCCGAGGCTGACGTAGGAATCGACAAGATGATCAAAGATCAGGTTGAGGTCTTTGAGACTGTCGCGAGACCGGACAATCTCAAAGGCCATAAGACGCCTTCTTGGCAGCGATCATATCCTCGATCTGCTGATGACTTTCCTCAAGGCTCAGAAACTCGCCTGCCCTCCTCTCGGCAATCAGCGCCCTCAGCGCGGCAAGCTCTGCTTCCTTCAGTTCAGTTTCTTCGCGAACCAGTTCGAGCCCACGCTGCACGACGGCGCTCAGACTTGAAAAGCGGCCTTCTTCGACAAGCTTTCGGGCAAAGATTTCCTGCTGGTCGGAAATCGAGACTGATGCTTTTACCGACATGCTGGACTCCTGAAGGACAAGAAAGCATACTACTGAGT
>NZ_JBFUBY010000939.1:0-503 GCF_056405515.1 Polaromonas sp. P1_G2 | reverse complement strand
TCTATATACTGCTGAAAGCTCTGCATGGCAGCCTCACTGGAATGCCGGCATGACATCGGCGATGAAACGTTCGAGCGACGCCTTCTTGCGCTCGAAACTCATGCCGCTGTCGATCCAGAGGGAATATTCGTCATAGCCGAGGTCCTCGTAGACCTTCAGCCGCTTGACTACGTCATCGGCCGTGCCGATCGGCATGTTGGCCATCATCGTCTCGGGCGCGAGGTTGGGATTGGCGTTGAGCTCCTCCTCGGTCAACTGCTCGATCAGCCCCTGGCTGATCGGCCGCTGGTTTTTGAACCAGGCGAAGAAATAGTTGTAATAGACGCTCAATTCCTTTGCCGCCTGGGCGATATCGGCCTGGTCGCTGCCGACATAGGTGTGGAGCAGCAGCATGATCTTCGGCCGGGGGATATCAGGCGCCTTGGCGCAGGCGGCCGTGAACCGCTCCATCAGGCTGGCGATCTCGGTCTCGCCATTGGCGAGCGGCGTGCACTGGACATTGC
>NZ_JBFUBY010000938.1:0-503 GCF_056405515.1 Polaromonas sp. P1_G2 | reverse complement strand
GCCCAGATGTCCGCCCGTTTGCCGGTGCCATATTCCGGTCCGGAGAGCGGCACATAGGCGAACCAGCCGACATCGGGTCCGACATCGAGCGCAAACGCGATCCATAGCAGCAAGCCCCCCGCGAGATACATCCAGTAGGAAAAGGCGTTCAGGCGCGGGAATGCGATGTTGCGCGTGCCGACCATCAGCGGCACGAGATAGACACCCATGGCTTCCATGACCGGCACGGCGAACAGGAACATCATGTTCGAGCCATGCATGGTGAAGATCTGGTTGTAGCGGTCCGGACCGATGAAGCGCGCTTCCGGCTGCGCCAGTTGGATGCGCATCGCCACTGCCAGCAGCCCGCCGAGCAGCAGGAAGACGAAGGCGGTGGCGACATAGCGCTGCCCGATGATCTTGTGGTCCACCGTCGAAAGCGCGCCCCAGATCCCCGGCTTCGTCTGCCAGGTTTTGGCTAGCCTGCGTTCGAGCTCGGCATTGTCGAACACGCTGTCCAATTG
>NZ_JBFUBY010000937.1:0-504 GCF_056405515.1 Polaromonas sp. P1_G2 | reverse complement strand
GGCCTATGATGCGCATGGCAAGGCGATTTCGGAAGAGGATATGGCCAAGGCGCTCGCCGTCGATGCGGTTCTGTTCGGCGCCGTCGGCGGCCCGAAATGGGATGGCGTGCCCTATGACGTGCGGCCCGAGGCCGGGTTGCTCCGGCTGCGCAAGGATCTGGCGCTGTTCGCCAATCTGCGCCCGGCGATCTGCTATCCGGCGCTCGCCAACGCTTCTTCGCTCAAGCCCGATGTGGTCGAAGGCCTCGACATCCTCATCGTCCGCGAATTGACCGGTGGCGTCTATTTCGGCTCGCCGAAGGAGATCATCGATCTCGGCAACGGCCAGAAGCGCGGCATCGATACCCAGGTCTATGACACATTCGAGATCGAACGTATCTCGTCGGTTGCCTTCGAGCTGGCGCGCACGCGGGGCAACAAGGTCTGCTCGATGGAAAAACGCAATGTCATGAAGTCGGGCGTGCTGTGGAACGAGGTCGTGACCCAGACGCACAAGGCGAAATA
>NZ_JBFUBY010000936.1:0-504 GCF_056405515.1 Polaromonas sp. P1_G2 | reverse complement strand
ACTTGTGCGCAGCCATAGCCGCGTCGATCACTATGCGACGTTCTGCGCACGACTTTCCTGGTTTTTGGCCTTGCGGTGATAGTAATTGAAGACAATGGCGCGGCCGACCTGCATCGGCGTGCTCGGTCTCCGCTTCGCCTCCGTGTCGGCGGTCGAAATGACCTCTCCATCGTCACCTCGAGATGATATGACCGGCGCCGCGCTCTCTCCAGTGCCGGCCCGCTGCCATATCCGATCTTTTATTCTCAACAGCGGAGAGATGAACGCACCGAAGACTGTGTTGAATTGCTGCAAGTCGGCGTCGCTATACCCCGATATCCCGTAAATTATTTCCTCGCCTCTTGCCGGCTTGTAACCCGTGTTGAACATCCAGTCGAAGATCGACAGGTTGTTGCCGAAATTCTTGTCCCAATGCTGCTCCAGCTTGCTGTGATGCACCTGGTGCATGTGAGGGCTGATAAGGATCGTGTCGAGCCAGCCGAAGCCAAGCGGAATGTGGGAATG
>NZ_JBFUBY010000935.1:0-504 GCF_056405515.1 Polaromonas sp. P1_G2 | reverse complement strand
GGCATATGCGGCGCATTCGCCACCAGGGCCCCGGTCCGATCGAAGACGGCGCAGGAAAAATCCAGCCTTTCCTTGATATTGACCGAATAGGCGGTGTTCTGCAGCGTCACCCCCATCTGCTCGGCGATCGACATGAAGAGATTGTTGAAAATCTCCAGCATCACAGGATCGGCCTCGGTGCCGAGGGCGGCCCGCCGGCGCTTCGCCTCGATCCGCCGCAGCAGGATATGGTTCTTCGCCGTGATCTCCGCCTGCCAGCCGGGTTCGACGACGATCGTCTGGTTCGGTTCGATGATCAGCGCCGGGCCAGAGGCCTTGTGACCGGGTCCGAGCGCTTCGCGCCTGAAAACGCCCGCGTCTCGCCATTCGCCTTCTGAGAACAGCCTGCGATGCTCGACAGGCACGGCATCCTTGTCATCCACCGTCAGTTCGACTTCGTCGCGCCGTTGCGCGCTGGTGTCGGTACCTTCGATGGCAACCGCTTCGATCACCATCGCCTTGTTT
>NZ_JBFUBY010000934.1:0-505 GCF_056405515.1 Polaromonas sp. P1_G2 | reverse complement strand
CTCCGCACCAGTACCAACGCTGGATTTTATCCCGGTTGCCTTCGAGCTCCCAGGCGTCGCCGATATCCGCTAGGATCGCTGCAAGCGGAATAATCTGCGTCTGGTAGGGCAGATCGAAAAGGCGATAGACGCGCTGGGTGAAGAGGAACTTCGCGGCCTTGAGGAAACCTTGCTCAGCCAATTCCTGGTATTTCTTGTAGCCGCTGAGCGGAAGGTTCAGGAGGGCCTCGCGCTTCCCGGTAACCTGAGGAAGCTCCTTGCCTTCTCTGCCGGCCGCCTCCGCGGCGCGCCGAAGATCGCGTGTGTGGAACAGCGAGATGACATGAAGAAAATCTGTATTGGCGACATTGGCGAGGATGCCCTTTTCGGCATCCGCCAGCTTTTGAGCGTTGACGAGACGTCCATGCCGCCCCTTCTTGTCCCGGCCCTCGCCATACCAGTCCTTGCGCAGTTCATGACCGTCGGCTGCGTAGATGGCGGTGACGAGCTCGAAAGCATCTAAAGG
>NZ_JBFUBY010000933.1:0-505 GCF_056405515.1 Polaromonas sp. P1_G2 | reverse complement strand
GGGCACGCCGCTTCGGCTTGCGATCCGTCACAAGCCCGGCGCGCTTGAGAATGTCGCCCGCCGTCGAAGGCGAGGGCCAGGCCGTGCCCGGTTGCTTGCGGCAAAGCCAGGCAATCAGCTTCTTCGGCCCCCAGTTCGGCCGCTTGAGGCGCAGCTCGCACAGCGCATCCGCAATCACCGGTGCTGTTCTACGGCCATGCTCAAAGGGCGCACTCGATCGGTCACAAAGCCCAGGCGGCCCCTCCCGGCGATAACGCTCGATCCATTTGTAACCTGTCGGCCGGCTGATGTCGTAGAGCAGACAAAGCTCCGTCATCGTAAAATCCCCGCCAAGATAATCACTGATGAAACGAACCCGTTCGTCCATGATACTGCTTGCATTCCAGGACATCGCAGAGCCTCCTGCTGATGCCGGTCTGTAAACAGCCTAATCGGGCTATTTCGTAAACAACCTAGCCGGTTTGGACACTGCCGGACATCTCCCCTCAAGGGGGGAGATTGGATG
>NZ_JBFUBY010000932.1:0-505 GCF_056405515.1 Polaromonas sp. P1_G2 | reverse complement strand
GCGGCGAAGCCTTCGAATGTCGCGGTGCGCTGAGCATCGGGCATGAAACTCCACCATGGGGTATCGATGACCCCTGGCGAAACCGCATTCACCCGAAGCGGCTTGAGTTCAACCGCAAGCACCGGCACCATGGCCTCGATCGCGGCATTGACGGCCGCAAGCCCGGCCGTGCCCGGCAGTGCCGCCTGGGCGCTGACGGCTGAGACGAAAGTGATGCTGCCGCCATGATTGAGATGGGGCAAGGCGGCTTGCGCGGCTGCCGCATGTGCGACGGCTTTCGTCTGGAAGCCCCTGAGCAGATCGGCCATATCGAGTGTGGGGAAGGGGCCGCCGCCAAAACCGTTGCCGAGTGCCAGCACGATATGGTCGAACCGGCCGGCACTTTCGAACGCGCGATGGATGTCTTCGGGCTTCTCAGCGTCGGCGAAGGCCGTGCGGACGCCCGATGGCAGCGACTGTGCTGCGGCCTCCAGCTTTTCCTTGTCGCGGCCGATGATGGTTACGG
>NZ_JBFUBY010000931.1:0-506 GCF_056405515.1 Polaromonas sp. P1_G2 | reverse complement strand
CACTTGGTGAGGGGTGATCTCAACGCTCAACCCTGCTCACGCCTTCTCCGCAAACCACACCGTCGGAGCACCAACAACGCCACTGCTCTCCATCGCCTTTCCAAGTTCTTCGAGCTTGGTAAACGCGTGCGCCGCATCCGCAGTGGCGAAATCATGGATCACCGTCACGTCATTGGGGTCGTCGAGGGACCGAAAGACGGATTCGGCGATCACGCCATTTGCCTTTTGCACCGGCGCAAATGAATCGTAGGCCTTCCGCCAGGCCGCGTAATCGGAAACCTGATGCCGCACGAACACTCTCGTCATGTCACGCTCCTCCCGGTTGAAATCCCATCAATAACGCCGTCACGCATCCGCAAGGCGGCCGCATTGGACCGATGCCGACATATCAAATGTCGAGCCAGCTACGCTGCGCCTGAGGCGCAAACCCGCGCCGGGTATAGTTTCCGTATGCTGCTGGTCTTGCGCTTGCGGAAGTCTGTTTTATATCACGGAAAGTATACTTC
>NZ_JBFUBY010000930.1:0-507 GCF_056405515.1 Polaromonas sp. P1_G2 | reverse complement strand
GGGGAGCCCCCTGCCCTGGCCGGCGCCAGAGGCGCTGCTGCTGAAGTTCGTCGCTCACCACCTGTGGGATCCGGCGAAACGGGAGGCCGATGCCGATCATGGCATGCCGACGAATGTCGACCAGGCCCTGAGAGACAGTGGCTTTCTGCGGTCAACCGGACCGCACGCCCCAGATACGGTGCGGCGACGGCTTGCCAGCTGGTCGACGCTGACCAAATGGCGCGGCGCCGCCGGCACCTTCGCCTCCCCTGCCCTAAAATCGGCAATCCAGCTTGCCGTCCGTGCCGTGCCGCGGCAGCGCCGCCGCAAGAGCGCCAAGGCAGTCACCGGCGATGTGCTGGCAAAGCTTTTGGCGACCTGCAATGGTGACAGTCTGCGTGACCTTCGCGACCGGGCGATCCTGATGGTCGCCTTCGCCTCCGGCGGCCGCCGGCGCAGCGAAGTCGCCGGCCTGCGCAAGGAGCAACTGACACTCGAGCCGCCGGTCGAAGGTGAGGACGGCAAGCC
>NZ_JBFUBY010000929.1:0-507 GCF_056405515.1 Polaromonas sp. P1_G2 | reverse complement strand
CAGTTGGGCTCGACTACGGAAATCTCACTCTGCAGAAGCGGGCATTGCAGCGGCAGACGGACCTGGCCTCGATCGTCGCCGCTGCCAAAATCAGCGATTATCAACAAGCGCTGCTGCAGCATTTCAGGATGAACAAGCTGAACTTCGCATTGCGTAACGGTTCTGATCTCCTGACATTGAACGGCACGGTCAAATTCGACGGCGCAACCGCCCTGACCAGTTATGATGGATATGCAGACGTCGTGCTTGGACGCTATACGCCCGATCCGGCGATCAATCCCGAACAACGCTTCGTCGCGGGGGCACAGCCTTACGACACTGCCAGGGTGTCGATCCACCAGAAATCCGCGCTGACCTTCGCCTCTCTTCTTGGGCCAGGACCGACCCTTGATGCAGTCGGCACGTCGACAGCCTACAAGCTGGCCTCCTTTTCCGTCGGCTCGCGCCTCGCCAGCATCGACGGCGGGATACTCAACGGCCTGCTCGGCGGCTTGCTCGGCACCAGGC
>NZ_JBFUBY010000928.1:0-508 GCF_056405515.1 Polaromonas sp. P1_G2 | reverse complement strand
CGGTCATCCTTGAGCGCGAAATAGGCATGACCCGAAGAATGCGGGCCGCGATAGCCGGAAATCTCGCCGCGCACCCGCACATGGTCGAAAGCGGCCTCCATCGTCCGCTTGATCGAGCCGGAAAGCTCGGTGACGGTGTATTCGAGGAGATTGGACGGCGAATCAGTGGCGATTTGATCACTCATGGCGGCGATATTGCGGATTTCAGCCGCAGTTGAACAGCCGCGAAGCCGATCTGGTAAGCAAATGTTATCCAGAATTGACGAAATCCAGGTTCCTTACGGCCCCGACCTCTGGCAAATCAGCGTTTTAGGCGTACCTAATAGGTAAGGGCAGACAAGAGTTTGCTTTCGAGGTGACCATGGGTTCGCATAGCGATTTCCTCAATGGAACCAGCGGGCGCGAAAGGCGGGAGCATCTCCGCCGGGAGGTGCGCCTCGAGGCTGCGCTGCTTTATCTCAAGAAGGGCCTGCATGGCTGCCAGCAGCAGAAGGCGATGGCACTGAAC
>NZ_JBFUBY010000927.1:0-509 GCF_056405515.1 Polaromonas sp. P1_G2 | reverse complement strand
CATGCGCGGAAATCTCATGTCCCATCACACGCGGATATTCGAGAAAGGGGTGCTTGCCCTCATAGATGTGATAATCCGTGCCGCAAATGCCGATATGACTGATGGCAAGCCGCACCTCGCCCGGCCTGAGCGCGCCCGGCGCATCTCGATTGATCACCGCCAAATCGCCAGGCGCGTTGCAGATCACTGCTTTCATTTGGAAATTTCCTTTGTGGGCAATCCCTTGCGGCCTGCGGTCCGCCTCGGATAGGGCCAAGCTGTGCGAACAGCATTCTGCATATTTGATTTTGTCTTTTATCTACAATATACAATTAGCCGTCAATGACAAAACGCGCGCCGCTGCCGCGCGTCGTAAAGGGAACGAAAAGACGGGAGTAGGTGCTGCATGGCTCGGCAGAACACAGTGTTCAAGGAAGCCTATAATCGCTGCCTGGGCGATCTCGATGGCAGGCAAAACCTGCCCTCGGAGCCGGAACTCGGAGAGAAATACGGCATCAGCCGCACCACGG
>NZ_JBFUBY010000926.1:0-509 GCF_056405515.1 Polaromonas sp. P1_G2 | reverse complement strand
GGACGCGGGCGGGATCGACCTGCGTTCCAGACAACAGCGACTGCGGGTCGGCGCCAAGCGGGTCTCTCAGGCCGGAAATATAGAATTGRCCACCCCTCGCCGTTTGTTSGGCGACGATGATGCCCGGTTGGGTCYTMAGTCGCGACACATACGCCTGCCAGTGCTCCGCCGCGCGTGTTTCGGGGCTCACATCACGAACCTTGGAGATGTCGAATTCCGGTCCGCCTGCGGAAAGCYGTCGGGCCGCTGCGCGCGCCCGATCTATCCAGGTGTCGGGAGCCTCACCYTCGGCAACGATGCGACCCTGGRYAATCGAAAGMMGWACTGWWTYKGGCGGAGCCAGCGACGCCGTAAGCCGCTTTAACACGAACGCCGGCTCAAGGCTCTGATAGAATTGCCATTGCGAATGGACGCGGGCGGGRTCGACCTGCGTTCCAGACAACAGCGACTGCGGGTCGGCGCYAAGCGGGTCTCTCAGGCCGGAAATATAGAATTGGCATAGAATTGGC
>NZ_JBFUBY010000925.1:0-509 GCF_056405515.1 Polaromonas sp. P1_G2 | reverse complement strand
CACATGGCCCGAAGGTGCCCAACTGCCCGACATGGGAACTTCACTTATCACCTGGTCGCCGGTAACGAGCTTTGCCGTCAAGCTACCGGTGAGAAGGACCACCTTGATCGGCTCTGGCGTCGCCCTGTCCATCACATCATCGCCTGCGCCACCTGTGAGCGTGTCGTTGCCCCAGCCGCCGGTGAGCATGTTGTTGCCACTGTTGCCGGTGAGGATGTTGTTCAATGCATTGCCTGTGCCGCCGGCATTCAAGCTGCTCATCAGCGCGAGGGTTTCGACATTGGCTCCCAAGGTGTAGTTGGCCAAATAGCTCTGTACTGTATCCGCGCCTTCGTTGGCCAGCTCGGTCACCACATCGCTCGCGTCGTCGACCATAAAAATGTCGTTACCCAGGCCGCCGGCCATGACATCGGCTCCTTCGCTGAAGATCGCCGGGGCGACGGAAGCATCCGTGCGCTGGCTGGTGTCCAACACCACCGCAGTGTTCGCCTTCAAGGAATTGAAAAAGG
>NZ_JBFUBY010000924.1:0-509 GCF_056405515.1 Polaromonas sp. P1_G2 | reverse complement strand
GCCCATGCGCATGCCTGGCGCGCCTGCATCCTCGGCCAATGCTGGGTCAACGGCTGGTGTGGCGACAAGGACGTGCTCTGGGGACAGATCTCTGCCGAATTGGAGCAGGCACTGGCGCTCGACGACAATGACGCCGACGTGCATCGCATCCTGGCTGCCGTCAATGTCAACAACAATGCGCTCACGACGGCGCGCTATCACCAGGAGCGCGCGCTGTCCCTCAATCCCAATTATGATCTGGTCGTGGTGCAGCAGGGCGAGCTTCTAACCTGGCTGGGGCGGCCCGAGGAAGGGGTCGAATGGATCCGCAAGGCCATGCGGCTCAACCCGCATCACCCCGAACGGTTCTGGAGCCATCTCGGCAAGGCCCATTTCGCCGCCCGCCAATATGGCGAGGCGATCGAAGCCTTCATGCATCTCTCGGCCATGGACCACACCCAACACGCCTTCGTCGCCGCCTGCTACGGCTGGCTCGGCGACGGCGTTGCCGCCGCGGCGCATATCGGCAA
>NZ_JBFUBY010000923.1:0-509 GCF_056405515.1 Polaromonas sp. P1_G2 | reverse complement strand
AGGATGCACTGCTCGGCGATCTTGATAAGCTCACCAACGAACAACATCACATGCTGACCACATTGGTGGCCGAGACGGACCAGCAACTGGCCCGCATGCGGCTGACGATGGAGGACGGCATTCGCTTCTCCTCGGGACTTTCGCAGGAGCGGGCGGGCCAATTGACGTCCGTGGACGTCAATCTTCCTTCCGGCACGGTGCAGGGGCTAGAATGGACGGCCGGGACGAAGAATGTCGCCTTCGGCACGCTGTTCGGCATTCCCGATCTGGTTTCCCGTCCGAGTGCCGACATTGGTCCCGTGGATGCCGCACTCAACCTGCTTGGTGCGCTGCAGATCGATCGGCAGGCGGGTTCGCGCTCGCATTGGAGCTATTTCATTTCGGCGCAATCCGATTTCGTCGCGATCTATCCCGGGCTGAGCCTGCAGGCGGTGGCCAATGGCTCGCACGGCAACCAGCAGATCAGGACCATTCATGACCTCGTCGGTTCGTGGCTCGCCAGGGACATC
>NZ_JBFUBY010000922.1:0-509 GCF_056405515.1 Polaromonas sp. P1_G2 | reverse complement strand
GCATCGACACGCTCGGCGTGGCGCTGAGCGAACGCGGCAAATCGCTGCTCGCCGAGTTCGAAACCCGCGCCTCGGTGCTGGACGCCAATACCGAGAAGCTCAATGCCGCGCTACAGGAGCGCACACGGCAGCTCAACGAGACACTGATCGCCCGCACGCGCCAGATCAACGAGGCGCTGACCACCGGCGGTGACACCATCACGTCGAGCCTCGACAATGTGCTGACGTCGCTGAATTCCAGCCTCGACGAAAAGAGCACCACCTTCCGCCAGTCGCTGAAGGCCACCGCCGATGAGGCAATCATGGATCTCGACCTGAGGTCCGGCTTCTTCGACGAGAAGCTGCGCTCGACGGTCGATATCGTGTCCTCGGCTTTCGATGGCCGGATCACCGAATTTGCCGATGCCTTCGACAAGCGCTCCGGCTCTCTCGACGCAAAGCTGTCCGACAGCCTGGCGCGCATCAATGCCTCGCTCAATGGCGGCCACGAAACCATATCCGGCCTGCTC
>NZ_JBFUBY010000921.1:0-510 GCF_056405515.1 Polaromonas sp. P1_G2 | reverse complement strand
GGCATGGACAATGTCGACAAGATCAAGAAGGGCGAACCGGTGGTCGACCCTGACGAGATCGTGTCGATGAAGGTCGCCGCGGACGTCAAGTAATCCGTTTTCGATGGACATCGGCCGCTCCGGGGCTTATGCGCCGGGGCGGTTTTCTTTTATGACTATACTCCCTTAGCAGGGGAGCGCCTTCGAGTTTCTCATGCGTGTTGACCTTTTCGATTTCGAGCTTCCCCAGGAGCGGATTGCCTTGCGGCCGGCAAACCCGCGCGATTCTGCACGCCTGCTGGCGGTCGATCCGAACACCGAAACGCAGTTCTCGGACCTCGTCGTCCGAGACCTGCCGGATCTGCTGAATCCAGGTGACGTTCTGGTCTTCAACGATACCAAGGTCATCCCTGCGCAGCTTGAAGGCACGCGCATTCGTGATGAAGGGGCGGCGTCCGTCTCCGTCACCCTGCACATGCGCGTTGGCCCAAACGCATGGAAGGCCTTTGCCCGCCCAGGCAAGCGTATCAA
>NZ_JBFUBY010000920.1:0-510 GCF_056405515.1 Polaromonas sp. P1_G2 | reverse complement strand
GCACTGCGTGGATCGGGCCGGTATGGATCTGCACGATGCCGCGATTGGCGACGAAGCACATGAGGTTCATCTGGGTCTCGACCGAGCGCTTGAACAGCGCTTCCATGCTGCCCGAGGAGAGTTTCCAGGCGAAGTCGTCGCCGACGGAACGCACTGCCGCCTGGCGGTCGATGTCGAGCTTCTTCAACATGCCGAAGAATTCATGCGTGTCGGTCATCCTGCTCCAGGCGTCGCGCAGCTCGGCGACATCGAAGCCTTCGGTACGGCCGGAAGCTGCCGGATTGAAACTCTCGCCGGCAAAATCCTGGCTCTGATCCTCGAGCCGGAAATCAGCGACTATTCTGTCATAGGCTTCGAGATTGGACGCCGGGCGCAGGTGCACCTTGTGGATCGCCTCTCCCGATTTATCGAAATATTGCAGGCTGCGGCGGACAGTCTCGCCATCTGTCTTGGTGACGGCGAAGGCATGTGCCCAGACGCGGTTGAACACCCTGAGATCGATGTTCTCGC
>NZ_JBFUBY010000919.1:0-510 GCF_056405515.1 Polaromonas sp. P1_G2 | reverse complement strand
CTGCAAGCCCATCTCGGGGCGTGGAAGCATGCGGAATTCGGCCTCGGCACTTCGCTGATGCAGGCGCAGCGCTACGGCTATACGCAGATGATCAACAACGCGACGCTCACCAATTCCTCCTACAAGCTGCGCCTCGCCCAGGACATCACGCTTTATCTGGCCGAGATCGGCATGGATATCGCCGGCTGGGACGACACGCTCGGCAAGAAGCACTGGCTCGAGGATGGCGTCTGGCAGGGCACGCGCGAGGCCATCGAGACGATCATGGGAACGTCGGATTATCTCGAACAGTATTTCGCCATCAACATCCTGTTCGAGCCTCTGGTCGGCGAACTGTTCCGCTCCGGCTTCCTGATGCAGGCAGCGGCCGCCAACCACGACTTCATCACCCCGCCGGTGATCTCGGCAGCCGAAGCCGATTACGAGCGCAATCTCGCCAACACGATCGACCTCATCTACACGCTCGCGAACGATCACGCCTATGGCGAGGCCAACCGCAAGCTCTTCCAG
>NZ_JBFUBY010000918.1:0-510 GCF_056405515.1 Polaromonas sp. P1_G2 | reverse complement strand
CTTCCGAACTCAGCGAGAACACGGCGCTCATCGACTTATGGATCTGCTGGGTTGCCATTTCGGCGCGGCAGACCTCGATCGTCCTGTCGGCCAGCGTCAACAATGCCTCATCCTCAGCGGTGAACGCCGCTGGCTCGGGCAGCTTGCCCTCGAAATTCTTGGCAATCATCGACAGCGAGCGCTGCGCCAGATTGCCGAAATTGTCGGCGAGATCGGCATTGATGCGGTTGGCGATCGCCTCTTCCGAATAGGAGCCGTCCTGGCCGAAGGAAACTTCGCGCAAGAAAAAATGCCGCACCTGGTCGGCGCCGAAATGCTCGACCAGATTAAAGGGATCGACGACATTGCCGACCGACTTCGACATCTTCTCGCCCTTGTTGAGCAAAAAACCGTGGGCAAAGACGCGGCGCGGCACTTCGATGCCTGCCGACATCAGGAAAGCCGGCCAGTAGACGGCGTGGAAGCGGATGATATCCTTGCCGATAATGTGGATCGCCGGCCAGAAATTCC
>NZ_JBFUBY010000917.1:0-511 GCF_056405515.1 Polaromonas sp. P1_G2 | reverse complement strand
GCTCAAGGCCGGCTGCACCAAGGACGATTTCGACCGCACGATGGCGGTGCATCCGACTGCGGCCGAAGAATTGGTCACCATGTATCAGCCGACTTACCGGATCAGGAACGGCGAGCGCGTCTGAATTCGGGCGTGCGGGTGTGGCAGCGCGCCATCCGTCGGCGACTGCCGATCGCCGCCGGACATGCGGGCAAGCAAGGGTAGGGTCCATTCGAGACCTTGCCAGTCGCCGCCGTCGAGTGGATCTGCCAGCGGATCGGAATGCTTGGTGAGCAACGGCTTACGGGTCAGTGTGAACCAGTCTCTGGACATTTTCGTCTCCATCGGTTGGAATAGCGCAGACGTAGTGCCGAGGCCGGCGTGGCTGTAGAGGCGCGCATGAAACGGGTCTTTCATGGCTGAAGCATGCGTCCATGCAATTTTGCGTCTATGGATCGTGCGCCGGCCGGATGGCATGGCTCGATTTTTCACGACGGAAATCCAGAATGAACACAGCCGCATGGGATGATCT
>NZ_JBFUBY010000916.1:0-511 GCF_056405515.1 Polaromonas sp. P1_G2 | reverse complement strand
TCGTCGGTGCGACCTGCGGATATTGCGAGATCGGCAGCGTGCGAATGGCGAGCAGGCCGGCCATCATGATGATGATGGCGATGACCCAGGCGAAAACCGGACGATCGACGAAGAACTTGGACATATCAGCGCTCCGAGACCTGGACTTTCTGCTCGGCGGTCGAGGACTTCGTGTTCGCCTTGGCCTCGATCGGCGTGATCTCGCCGGTCTTGTCGTTGATGGCGACCTCGGTGGCCTTCACCGGCTTGCCGACATCGGCATGGGCGCCGCCCTCGACGATCAGCTGGTCGCCATCCTTGATGCCGTCGGTGACGACCCAGTTGGTGCCGTTGCTGCGGTCGATGGTCAGCGTCCGCTGCGCCACCTTGCCGTCGCTGGCGACGACCTTGGCGACAGCTGAGCCGTCCGCCGTGCGGTCGACGGCGCGCTGCGGCACCAGGTAGCTGTTCCTGATCGTGCCTTCTTCGATTTGGCGCGCACATACATGCCCGGCAGCAGCAGATGTTCAGG
>NZ_JBFUBY010000915.1:0-511 GCF_056405515.1 Polaromonas sp. P1_G2 | reverse complement strand
CCTTTTGCGACAGCATGTCGCACGCAGAGTAGAAGCATCCCAGGTTTTGACTGAATAAGTTAGCAGCTAAAATAAGTAAGGGGAGCCAATGCTTCTAAATTGGTGGAATAGGCATTTTGCTAGGCGCGCGGAGCATGAAGCGCTCCTCCAGGCGATGCAAAACGTGATTGACAGCCAAGCCAAGGTAATCGAGGCTCTGCGGCTAGCGACTTCAGGCGATCTGCGAGAGAGGGTAATCTTCCCGCAAAGTAACCGGGTGTTGAGTTTCAGCAGGATTTGACCCATTTTTCCATTTCGCGTCGGGCCACCAAATCCGATGTAACGAATTGTCCCCAAACAACTTTCTTCGCCCTGAGTGGATCACGGCGTAGTGGAAAAATGGTCAAACGGATCCGATAATTGACATCGATTCTTATCTGGGCGGGCGTGATCGCCGTGATCGCGCTTTCGCCCATCCTGTTCGCCGCCTTCAAACACTGATGGCCTTGTGCGTGGTCGACATGGTCTAGGG
>NZ_JBFUBY010000914.1:0-511 GCF_056405515.1 Polaromonas sp. P1_G2 | reverse complement strand
CCCTGATAGTCACGCGCCCTGGCCTGGCCATAGACCCTGCCCTGGACGACGATCTGGCTGCCATTGTCGCTCTGCGGCTTCAGCAGCACCGGGTTCATATGCACGGAAGAGGGCGTGCGGGCTGCAAGCGCCTGCAACCATTGCGCCCGGCCGATCTCGCCGCCGTCATCGCTGACCGCGGCATTGTTGGACATGTTCTGCGGCTTGAACGGCCGGACCTTCAGGCCATGATTGGCCGCAAGCCGGCAGAGACCGGCGACCAGCACGGTCTTGCCGACATCCGAGCCCGTTCCCTGCAGCATGATCGTGCGCGCCATATCCAACTCCTTCTGTCACCCTCCGCATGCCACCGCACGGCATTCGGCGCAAGAAACCATTCCGCCRATTTCCGACGCAAAGAGAAACAGCAACGTTTTGGTTGCCATTTGCGTTTCACTATGGGATGGAAAAGCAACTTCTTGGTTGCCATTTAATCCATTCAGCAAGGAGACCATCATGTCCGAGACGATAG
>NZ_JBFUBY010000913.1:0-511 GCF_056405515.1 Polaromonas sp. P1_G2 | reverse complement strand
GCGCATCGCTGCGCAGCAAGCGCTGATTGGCACCTTCTCCGACGACCAGGGCTGGCACGCCGCCGACGCCGAACCGCGCCATGTCGGCGCGTGCCGCGGAAATCCGCCCGCGATAGGCCGCGAGAAGTTCGTCGTCAGGTGCGCTGAGCCTTTCGGCCGCTGCCGAAAAGCCTGCATCGGCAAGGATGATTGCGACAGTGGCGAGGTCTGAATTGTTGAGACCGTCTTCGTAGCGAGCCCGCTGGATGGCTTTCAGCGCCGCGAGTTCATTGCCAGGCTCGGTCAAGCCGACGGCGACGAGCGCGAGCGTGGCGGGTGCGGAGTCGAACATCGTGCCTTCCGCGCCGAGCACCTGGCTGCGATAGGCCTCGGTGAAGGGCTGGCCGGTCAGGCGGGCGATCYGCTGGTCGTTCTGCCAGGCATAGTTCGCAAAGGCCTTGTCCATCGGCCGCGCGGATTCGCCGGCGAAAAGCCCGGTGGGGCTCAATTCCAGCGTCACATCGTCTAATGC
>NZ_JBFUBY010000912.1:0-511 GCF_056405515.1 Polaromonas sp. P1_G2 | reverse complement strand
CGCTGTTCGTGGCCGCTGTCGTGCTCGGGTCGATTGCCGTGGTCATCCGGCCGAAATGGGCCAATCTCAACCATGTCTATATCGCCGGAGCTCTGAGCTTTGCCGTCGGCTGCGCCATTGTCGGGCTGGCGCCGGAGATGATCACCGTGCTCATCGGTCGCGTCGTGCAGGGTTTCGGCGCCGGCCTCCTGGTGACGATGGGCTATTCGTTCATCCGTTTCGTCTATCCCGAGGGGATGCAGAATGCCGCTTCGGCTTTCTATAGCGCACTCTGGGGCGTTTCCACCCTGCTCGGGCCGACGCTCGGCGGCCTGTTTGCCAATGGCGGAATGTGGCGATGGGCCTTCCTGATCCTCATTCCGCTGGCGTTGATCATGGCGCTTGCCGCGCCGAAACTGCTTCCGCCCGGTGAGGAGGAGCGGGCGAGGCAGCCGGTGCCGTTCGTCCAGATCGGCCTGATCATCGCCGCGATCCTCCTGGTCTCGTTTGCCGGCACGGCGCAATCCGATAC
>NZ_JBFUBY010000911.1:0-511 GCF_056405515.1 Polaromonas sp. P1_G2 | reverse complement strand
GTCGAGGTCGCCTCGCAATTGCAGGCGGGCCGCGTGCAGATCAACGGCAGCTATCTGGAGCCGCAGGCACCGTTCGGTGGCTTCAAGCAGTCCGGCATCGGCCGTGAATTCGGCAGTTTCGGGCTGGAGGCCTATCTGGAGCCGAAGTCGTTGCTGGGGGCATTTGCGGTATAGGCAACTTTTACCAAGACGTCATGGTGTCCGACGGCGCGCTTGACCGCCGTTACAGAGCATGGGAGACGAAGCCAACAACTTGCAAAGGAGTCGCGCGATGGCCTGGTCTCCCACTCAATATGTCAAGTTCGAGGATCAGCGCACGCGCCCGGCGCGTGACCTGCTTGCACAGGTGCCGCTCGACGAGGTGACACGCGGCATCGACCTCGGCTGCGGGCCGGGCAATTCCACCGAACTTCTTATCGAGCGCTGGGGGGCGGCTGGCATTTCCGGCCTCGACAGCGACGACAACATGCTCGACGCAGCTCGCAAGCGCCTGCCCGGCACACACTTCGAG
>NZ_JBFUBY010000910.1:0-512 GCF_056405515.1 Polaromonas sp. P1_G2 | reverse complement strand
GGTGTGAATGGACGACGCTTTCGAACTCTATGACCTGCGCGTCGAAGCCGTCATTCCCGAGGGCAAGCCGATCTATTGCGGCGCCAAGCCGGGTGACCATTTCGAACTGCGCGGCGAAATGCTGACGCTGCCGCCCGGCCAGGGCTTTTCGATCTATTCGCTCGCCGCCGTCCTGCCCCTGCTCGCCGCCAAACAGCGTCCGACGCATAAGAACGACTGGATGACCTCGGACGCCGAGATCGCCTGCCCTGATCCGAATTGCGCCAGCCGGCTGAGAATTGTGCGGTTGGAGAAACGACGGTTCAGTCACGCCGAGACGACGGCGGTGCCGCTGGTGAGGGAAGAGGATTAGGCGATGTCATTGAAACGGCTGATCAATCGCATTTGGCGTGAAGACCCTCTCTGGCCTGCCGGCCATCTCCCCCACAAGGGGGGAGAAGACTYGCGGCACKCTCCYTGCCTCAATTGGGGCTCCGAGGGGGCGGCTGGGTTAAGCCCCTCCCCCTTGTGGG
>NZ_JBFUBY010000909.1:0-513 GCF_056405515.1 Polaromonas sp. P1_G2 | reverse complement strand
CAGCAATGGTGAGCAGAAGCCGCCGGTGCTGACCGGCTATCAGGTGAGCAACACGCTGACGGTGCGTATCCGGGACTTGAAAAAGCTCGGCGCCATTCTTGATCGCACCGTGACGCTCGGCGTCAACCAGGGCGGCGATATCCGCTTTACCAATGACAATCCGGAACAGACGATCGAGGCGGCGCGCAAGCTCGCCGTCAAGAATGCCTTTGCCAAGGCGCGGACGCTTGCCGATGCCGCCGGCGTCAAGCTCGGTCGGGTGATCGAGATCAGCGAGGCCAGCAGCCAGCCGCAGCCACAGCCTCTGGAGCGGATGTCGATGGCCAAGCGGGCGGACGCTGCCGTGCCGGTCGCCGCCGGCGAGAATACCTATACGGTCAATGTCTCGATCACCTTTGCGATCGAACAGTAGGAGGTTCTGCCACCGCATGTCGCCCGAAAGCGGTCACCGGTTTCGGGATGGAGACATGCGCAAGAACAATGAGCGTAAGCGCATGTCGCCCGAAAGTGGTC
>NZ_JBFUBY010000908.1:0-513 GCF_056405515.1 Polaromonas sp. P1_G2 | reverse complement strand
GTCCCTCCGGCATCGGCGTCCTCTATGGCAAACCCGAGCGGCTCGCTTCCATGCGGCCGTTCCAGGGCGGTGGCGAGATGATCGGCGAAGTCACGCTCGACGCGATCACCTACAATGATCCGCCGCATCGTTTCGAGGCCGGCACGCCGCCGATCGTGCAGGCGATCGGGTTGGGCTATGCGCTGGATTACATGGAGAAGATCGGCCGCGCGGCGATTGCCGAACATGAAGCCGGGCTGGCGGCCTATGCGGCGGAACGTCTCCGGTCGGTGAATTCGCTGAAAATCTTCGGCAATGCGCCGGGGAAGGGTGGCATCTTCTCTTTCGAACTCGAAGGCATCCACGCCCATGACGTGTCGATGGTGATCGACCGTGACGGCGTGGCGGTCAGGGCCGGCACGCATTGTGCGCAGCCGCTCTTGCAACGCTTCGGCGTCACCTCCACATGCAGGGCGTCGTTTGGGCTTTACAACACAAGGGCCGAGGTCGATGTTCTGGTCGACGCTCTCGAGC
>NZ_JBFUBY010000907.1:0-514 GCF_056405515.1 Polaromonas sp. P1_G2 | reverse complement strand
GTACAGCCGGAGATGCATTGCGTCCCCGTTTGCATTACGCTAACCGGGTCTCAACTGGCAATTCACCCGGATGAGCTATGACACAAGCCCTTTCCATCACGCCGCTGACCAAGGCGGCTTTTGCACCGTTCGGCCAGGTGGTCGAACGAGATCCCACGACGCTGCAGCTGATCAATTCGGGCACGACCGAGCGCTACCACGCGCTTGGCAATGTCGAAGTCCTGGGAACAGACGCGCGGGCGATCATCAGTTTGTTCCGCGGACAGGCCCGCACCTTTCCCTACAAGGTCGATATGATGGAGCGGCATCCCTACGGCAGCCAGAGTTTTCATCCGCTTGATTGTCATTCCTGGCTGGTCGTCGTTGCCGAAGATCGCGGCGGTCAGCCGGGCACGCCTGTTGTTTTCCTTGCAAGCGGTGACCAGGGCATCAACTACCGAGCGAATACATGGCACCATCCGTTGATGGCTCTTGGTGAAACGCGCGATTTTCTCGTTGTAGATCGCCTCGGAGA
>NZ_JBFUBY010000906.1:0-514 GCF_056405515.1 Polaromonas sp. P1_G2 | reverse complement strand
GCTCAAGAATGCGCTGCTGTTCTCGACCTATCTGCTTTCCTGGCTGGCGGCGCGCCAGGTGCTCAGGGATCGCAGTCTTCAGATCATTGCCGTCCTCGGCCTGCTCACCCTGCCGCAGGTCTCGTTCATGGCCGAACAGGATCTCGCCCATACCGTGGCCCTGATCGCGGCAACCGCTCTCTTCCTTTATGCCTTGTGCCGCATCCTGGTCCGGCCGGACATTTTTGCATATCTGATCGCCGGCCTTGCGGTCGCATTGGGGGTGCTGGCGAAGTATAATTTCGTGCTCCTGCCGGTGGCCGCCCTGCTTGCCGTGTTGCCGGAGCGGGATTTGCGCGACCGGATATGGAACTGGCGGCTTCTTATCGCCCTGCTTCTGGCCTTCGTGCTTGTCCTGCCGCATGCAATCTGGTTGATCCGGCATCTGGATTTCGCGACCGCCGAGACACTCGGCAAGATGAAGGATCACCACAAGACCTCACCCGGGCTGGTCTCGTCGATCAGGGGTGTGGCG
>NZ_JBFUBY010000905.1:0-514 GCF_056405515.1 Polaromonas sp. P1_G2 | reverse complement strand
AGCGTTGATACCCCCCTCAACGTTTCACAGGCCAAGGTTATTTTGTTGCAAGGCAGCCGGTTGGAGAACGGCGGTGCTTTAACGATGGTCGGCACGGCTTGTGACGTTGCCCCAGCAGTGGTTGCTTGCATTGCGCGGAGTTGCGCAGAGATACGGGCTAAAACTGTCCCTTCAGCCCGAACGAGATCGTTTCTGAACTGAAATCGCCGCCGGCATCATTTTTGTCGTGGAAGATTTTGCCGTTCTTTTCGTTGATCGTCTTGGTGTCAGCGCGTGTCTTGAACATCCGGTCGAACGAGCCGCTGAGATAAAGCGACATCCGCTGTGAAAGGGCGTAATTCACCGAACTGGTCAGCGAGGCGGTCGGGGTCGCGTCCAAATTGTCGATGAAGCGCAGGCTGCGTACGCCGCTGAGATAAAGCGACATCCGCTGTGAAAGGGCGTAATTCACCGAACTGGTCAGCGAGGCGGTCGGGGTCGCGTCCAAATTGTCGATGAAGCGCAGGCTGCGTAC
>NZ_JBFUBY010000904.1:0-515 GCF_056405515.1 Polaromonas sp. P1_G2 | reverse complement strand
TTTCCGGATAGGGTTCAAATTTTTTTGGAGGCTACAGAGGAGCGGCTGCAAGCTGCGATGACAATTATTCAGGAAATGGTTTTTAATCCGAGTGTCGGCAAAATTCTGGATGGCGATGGTCGAGTCATTCCAGCAGAGAGTCTTGAAAATGTTTTATCGCAACTGATATAAATTTATCTGTATCATTATGATTTATCCGAATTTCATGTGATTAAGCTTGGGATTTTGAAATCGATACATCTATTGCTGTCATCAGAGCCACCGCCAGGCGTTTCTGTAATTTGCCCCTTGATGTAACGCGGCAGCGTTCGAGCGTAACAGCATGTCCCAATATCCGCTCACACCCTCAATGCGCCATCATTTTGGAAAAGTCCCACTACCGGTAACCATAGCAGCCATATCGTTGGGGCTTGCTCGAAAAGGTACTCTCTCTGGATAGCGGGTCTTGCCAAATCCCTTCGAGGGGGGTTCTTATAAGCGCGGTGAAGTAGTAGAACAAACTCTAGCGAAGAAGG
>NZ_JBFUBY010000903.1:0-516 GCF_056405515.1 Polaromonas sp. P1_G2 | reverse complement strand
TCCTGGAAGATCGTCATGGCGCTGCATCACAAGGGACTGGAGTTCGAGGAGCGGCCGACGCCGTTTACCGAGATTCCGAAGATCGAGGGCGGTTTTTCGCCCACGGTGCCGGTGCTCGACGACAATGGGCGCCTGGTCCGCGACAGTTTCGACATCGCGGTTTACCTGGAGGAGACCTATCCCGACCGTCCCAGTCTCTTCGGCGGCGAGGGCGGAAAAGCACTGAGCCGCGGCATTGAAGGCTATACGCAGTTCGTCGTCCAGGCGGCGCTGATGCGGATCATCGTCAAGGATATCCATGACGTGCTGGCGCCTGAGGACCAGGCCTACTTTCGCAAAAGCCGCGAGGTGCGTCTCGGCCGCACACTGGAGGAGATCTCCGGCGATTGGGAGAACGAGGCGGCCGCCTTCGCCGCCAAGCTCGAGCCTATGCGGCATGTGCTGCGCTTTCAGAAATATCTCGGCGGCGACGGCCCGCTCTTCGCCGACTATATCCTGTTCGGCGCGCTGCAATGG
>NZ_JBFUBY010000902.1:0-516 GCF_056405515.1 Polaromonas sp. P1_G2 | reverse complement strand
AACAATGCCTCTGGAACATTCCGGAGGCATTTTTGTTGGGCGCCAATCTCTCGATAATTTCCGCAATTGCCTTGTAACCAATTGAAATTGCCCCTAGCATCCGCGCGATTTTGAAGCGTACTGGAGAATGCAATGATTGAAGCGGTCAAGCGGCTAGCGGGTGGATGGCGGGGAATCGCGTACGCCGCGTTCGCGGCAGGCGTGATCATCGCGGCCCCGGCGCTTGCCGATGCAGGCGAGACATCGCTGACGCTCGACGGCGGTATTTCGGCGACGCTTTATATTCCCGACCAGAGCGGCCCGGTTCCGGCGGTGCTGATGCTGCATGGTTTTGCCAGCAGCAAGGATGAAGTCGGCAATTTGTATGCGCGCGAAGCCAAGGCCCTGGCCGAAAAGGGCATAGCCTCGCTGCGGATCGATTTCGCGGGCTTCGGCAAGAGTGCGGGCGATCCCGGCAATATGACTGTTGACAGCGAACTCGACAATGCCAAGGCGGCGCTCGACGCGCTCAAGAAG
>NZ_JBFUBY010000901.1:0-516 GCF_056405515.1 Polaromonas sp. P1_G2 | reverse complement strand
GTCATGCGCGACATCACCCAGTGGAAGCGCTCGGAAGAGGAGCTCAAGACAGCAAAACGCTCCGCCGAGACCGCCAACCAGCACAAGAGCGATTTCCTCGCCCGCGTCAGCCATGAAATCCGCACGCCGCTCAACGCCATTATCGGCTTTGCCGATATGATCGCCAGCGAGCATTTCGGTCCGGCCGGCCATCCACGCTATGCCGAATATGCCAATGATATCGGCCGTTCGGGCCGGCACGTGCTCGACATCGTCAACGACCTGCTCGACATTTCCAAGATCGAGGCAGGCGAGATGGACCTGGAATTCTCTGCCGTCGGCATCAATGAATGCGTCTCGGAGGCGGTGTCGCTGGTGCAACCGCAGGCCAATAGCCAGCGGGTGATCATTCGCACCTCGCTGTCGCAATCGGTGCCGGATGTCGTGGCCGACCTGCGCTCGATCAAGCAGATCGCCATCAATATCCTCGCCAATGCCATCCGCTTCACGCCTTCGGGCGGCCAGATCGTCGTTTCC
>NZ_JBFUBY010000900.1:0-516 GCF_056405515.1 Polaromonas sp. P1_G2 | reverse complement strand
CCACACACCTGCGCGCCAGCATCGACGACAGCCGAACGGGCAGCGTCACCAAGCTGGTTCGGATCGGCAAGGCCAAGGCGAAAGAGGCGGAGTTTGTGGCCGCCGTGGCCGAGTTCGATGACGACTTTGCCCTCATCACGGCCCTGGAAAAAGGCAAGTCGGCGGAGATCAAACGACTTCTGGCCAAAGGCATCAGCCCGAACCAGGAGGTGCGGCCCGGTGTGTACCCCATCCATGTGGCGGTCCTGAAGGACAAGAAGCCCATCGTCAAGCTGTTGATCGCAGCAGGCGCGGATGTGAACGTCCAGACGCCTGACAAGCGAATCAAAGAGGATGGGTTCAGAACGCCCCTGCACCTCGCCATCAACAACGAATCGCCTGACGTCATCGAGATGCTGATCAAGGCCGGGGCGGATCTGACACTCCGAAACGCTGCCGGGCAAACACCGCTTTACTATGCGATCGTTTATCGATGTCAAGGCGCCTGCAAACTGCTGATGGAGCATGGCGCAGATC
>NZ_JBFUBY010000899.1:0-517 GCF_056405515.1 Polaromonas sp. P1_G2 | reverse complement strand
CACAATGTCCGGGAAATCGGCGCGCTTATATCGCAAGTGTCGCGTAATTGCAATTCTTTGAGATTCGATTGACCAAAGTCTCATTGCTGCGCCAAAACTTGCTGCTATGTATGTACCACAAAAGCGCCCGGGAGGCGCTTCACATTTTGGATCTGGGAGGAATGCATGTCGTCCAAGACTTATCCCGTGCTGAAGTCCGCCAAGGATAGAGCACTGATCGACAAGGATAAATACCAGCGCTGGTACCAGGACAGCGTCGAGGATCCGGACCGTTTTTGGGCTAAGCACGGCAAGCGCATCGATTGGTTCAAGCCCTTCACCAAGGTCAAGAACACCTCGTTCAAGGGCAAGGTGTCGATCAAGTGGTTCGAGGACGGCCAGACCAATATTTCCTACAACTGCATCGACCGGCACCTGAAGAAGCATGGCGAGCAGGTGGCGATCATCTGGGAAGGCGACAATCCCTATATCGACAAGAAGATCACCTATAACGAGCTTTACGACCATGTCTGCCGCC
>NZ_JBFUBY010000898.1:0-517 GCF_056405515.1 Polaromonas sp. P1_G2 | reverse complement strand
GACGTACTTACTACGGGCAAGAATTTCTACTCCGTCGAAACCCGTTCCGTACCGACGCCGACCGCCTGGACGCTTGGCAAGAAGTCGGCGGAACTGTTGGTGACACGCTATGTGCAGGATCACGGCGACTGGCCCAATTCCTTCGGCATCACTGCCTGGGGCACATCCAACATGCGCACCGGCGGCGACGACATCGCCCAGGCCATGGCGTTGATCGGCGCTAAGCCGGTTTGGGACATGAGCTCGGCGCGGGTGACGGGCTACGAGATTATTCCCGTTGCGGTCCTCGCGCGTCCACGTGTCGACGTGACGCTGAGGATTTCCGGCTTCTTCCGTGATGCCTTTCCGGAGCAGATCGCGCTGTTCGACAAGGCGGTGCGGGCGATCGGCGCGCTCGACGAGGACGAAGCCGACAATCCGATCGCGGCGCGGATGAAGCGGGAAGCCGCAGACCTCGACAAGCGCCGAGCCGGCAGCCGCGTCTTCGGCTCGAAGCCGGGTACCTATGGCGCTGGGT
>NZ_JBFUBY010000897.1:0-518 GCF_056405515.1 Polaromonas sp. P1_G2 | reverse complement strand
CGGCGATCCCGTCCACATCATCTTCTGCCGCAATGTRMTKATCTATTTCGACAAAGATACACAGGCAGGTGTCTTGCGCCGCCTCTGCGACTGCCTTACCCCCGGTGGCTATCTCTTCATCGGCCATTCCGAATCCGTCGGCGGGTTCGATCTGCCGCTGAAGACTGTCGCCAACACTGTATTCCAACGGATTTGAGGGCAGATGCCGACCAAGAAGACCCGCGTGCTGATCGTCGATGACTCCGCCAGCGTYCGCCAGACACTTTCCCAGGTGCTGCAGCAGGACCCTGAAATCGAAGTGATCGGCACGGCATCCGACCCCTTCATCGCCGCCAAGCGCATTCGTGACGAGATCCCGGACGTCATAACGCTCGACGTCGAAATGCCGAACACGGACGGCATCACCTTCCTTCGCAAGCTGATGAGCCAGCACCCGATCCCGGTGGTCATGTGCTCATCACTGACCGAAGAGGGCTCGCAGACGCTGCTGCAGGCACTTGAAGCCGGCGCGGTCGACA
>NZ_JBFUBY010000896.1:0-519 GCF_056405515.1 Polaromonas sp. P1_G2 | reverse complement strand
CTCGCGCAGGAAGAGTTCCCGCATCGCGACGGGTCCGTCCATCCGCACCGCGTGCTCCACATCGGCCGGCAGCAGCAGCGCCGTTGTCGGCGGCACCACATAGTTCGAGCCACGCGTTTCGACGCGCATGACGCCGGAAATCGCATAGACCAATTGCGCCCGCGGATGGCTGTGGAAGCCGGTCGCCAGGCCGGACGGATAGTCATGCGCGAAACCGACGATCGGTCGCTCAGCCGTCTCGAACGGCAGGATCTCGGCCTGTCTGGTTGGCGACAGGAATTGTCCAGATGTTTCCATTCGGCAAGTGTAGGCTTTTGTCTGCATCTTGCAAGGATGCGGTTCCAAACGAGGTGGGAAAGATGAGCACCGGGCTTTTCAAGGAAATCGGATATGTGACGGCGGATCAACTGGTAGACGGACCGATCACACCAGGACAAAACCGCCGCAAGGCGCTCGAGGCCGGGAACCTCTGGGTCGGCCAATGCCATGTCACGGCGCTGGCGGCACCCAGCCAATGGC
>NZ_JBFUBY010000895.1:0-519 GCF_056405515.1 Polaromonas sp. P1_G2 | reverse complement strand
CATCATTGCTGTTCGGCTCGATCCATATTCTGAACGCCGTGCGGCTGGAGGGTGTCGGCGCGGCGGCGCTACAGTCTCTCCTAGCGTGCTGCACGGGCATGCTGCTGATCGCAATTCGGATCAGAACCAAGTCGCTCGACCCAGCGATCCTGCTTCACGCAGGGTGGGATTTCGGCCTCGTCATGTTGTCATCAGCAATACAACTCAAAACGGCAATCAAGCCAGAAATTAATACCGCTATGATCGCAACCGCCGGGATTTTTGCCCTCGTGACCCTTTCCTATTCGCTCTTCCTTCTGCGCAAAGTCGGTCGCACTGGGCAAGCCTGAACCAGACATCCCTTGATCTCTGGAATCGTGACAGCCGCTCCGCCATAAATGTGCGAATTCGGCATTGCTGCAATCGAGGCCGCCTATCACGGCTGAGCAAATTCAGGCGAGCGTGGCCTGATATTCACCGATCAGCCTCTCATAGTCCTGCATTTCGGGAAGCGTGGCATAGCTGCGCCGCGCTGGCGTC
>NZ_JBFUBY010000894.1:0-519 GCF_056405515.1 Polaromonas sp. P1_G2 | reverse complement strand
GCCGCGGACGGCTCGCCGGAACTGCCGGGACGGACGACCGATGCCATTTCGACTAAGGATCGGCTCCGAACGCCGGAGCGCAGTGAGCCAAGTCGCGAGCTACAATGGGCGTCGCGCCATGTTTCGTTGTCTTCGAGGGCGACGTCCCTGAACCGCGCGCTGGCTTATCCACTCGGTTACCGGGCTGCATGCTCCCTATCTCATTCCGGTTCTCTGGAAGAGAGATCGGATAGGATCAAGTTTGCCAGCGCGACGAACTGGCCGCGGGGAAATTTGGCCAGGTAAGCTTCGATCATGGCTTTGTTGCCAGTGTCGCGGACAGTTTCCCAAAAGGCCAGTTCGATGGCTGGATCGCCCTGGGGGGTGCCGCCGCCCTCAATTCGGGCTTTCGCCAATTCTGCGAATTGGCCGTCGGGGAACCGATCCAGATAGATCGCGTATTCAACCGGGTCACCGCTCTCCCGCACAGTTTCCCAAAACGAGACTTCGACTGAATTGTCGTCGTCCTGACCATTACCT
>NZ_JBFUBY010000893.1:0-520 GCF_056405515.1 Polaromonas sp. P1_G2 | reverse complement strand
GGTCACGGCCATATTCGACCTCGAGCTTGACCTTGGTGCCGGAGAACAGCCGGGTGACCAGCATCTGCAGGTCGCCGATCGCGTCGGTCAGGTTGATGATCGCCGGCCTGAGCGTCTGCTTGCGCGAAAAGGCCAGCAATTGCCGCACCAGCACTGCGGCGCGATTGGCGTTGCGCTTGATCTCCATGAGATCGGCGAAACTCGAATCCGATTGCCGGGCCTGCAACAGCAGATGGTCGGAGGAGAGCAGGATCGCGGTCAGCACATTGTTGAAGTCATGGGCGATGCCGCCGGCAAGCGTGCCCACGGCATTCATCTTCTGGGTCTGCGCCATCTGCGTCTCGAACGCCTTCTGCTGCGTCGTCTCGACGGCATAGACGATKGCMGCCTCCTCSGGCGCCTCATCGSACTGGTCGATGACGGCRTTSACGTAGAAGCGGAAATGACGGCCTTCGTCGGTCGGATGGCGCGCCTCGACCGGCTCGATGTCGACCTTGTCGCCCTTGGCAGCGTCCAGCGC
>NZ_JBFUBY010000892.1:0-520 GCF_056405515.1 Polaromonas sp. P1_G2 | reverse complement strand
GACATGAACTATTGGAAGACCATATTGGCGGCGACCGCCGTGCTTGGCATTTCGCTTTCGGCCACCGTCTCGACCAAGGCTGCCGACGATCCGGCGCCGGCAGCCTATTCCTCCGCGCTGAAGGGCAAGCGCATCGTCATGGTGCCGATGGCCATGGGCTTCGACCTCGCCCAGGGCTGGTCGGCGATCATCCAGCGCGAGGTCAACGCCTTCGGCGGCAAGTTCGAAACCCGCGATCCGAACTGGAGCGTCGAGGCCGGCGCTCAGGCGATCACCGAAGTGATTTCTTCTGACAGTAAGCCGGACGTGCTGATCGTCATGTCGCCCGCCCTCAACTCCTATTCCAAGCTGATGAAGAAGGCGCAGTCGGAAGGCATTTTCGTGCTCCTGATCGACAACCCGGCCAACTTCAAGGCCGATGCCTATGTCGGCGGCGACTGGACTGAACTCGGCCGTCTCGAAGCCGAAGCCGTGGTCAAGGGCTGCGGCCCGAACTCCTCCAAGAAGATCGGTCTCGTGC
>NZ_JBFUBY010000891.1:0-521 GCF_056405515.1 Polaromonas sp. P1_G2 | reverse complement strand
CCGTCAGACAGCGTCGCGGTCGATGCCCCGAAATTCCCCTTGAACGCCATGCTCAGGTTCGAAAAATCCAGCGTCAGCGTATCATGGTCGGCGCCGCCATCGATGATCGCCCGCCCGGTGCCATTGTTGGCGTTGACCGACGACAGCGACAGTGTGTCGTTGCCGGCGCCGCCATAGAGGTGGCTGCGCCCGTTGCCGGCGGTCAGACTGTCGTCGCCATCGTCGCCATAGATCGAATCCTGGCCGCTGCCGCCGCTCAGCGTATCGTTGCCGTCGTTACCATGCACGGTCGAAGAATTGACATCGGTGCCTGAGATCACCACGAGATCGTCGCCGCCTCCGGCCGTGATCGTGGCTGCGCCGGCCATGATGGCGATCTGGTCGGCCTGGTCGAATGTCGTGACATTGATCGACGCGCCGCGCAGCAGCAATGTGTTGGTGCCCTGGGCGCCGGTAATGTCGACCTCGTTCATCGTGTAGCCAGTGGCATTGATGACGAGGTTCTCTATCCCGGCAAGCGT
>NZ_JBFUBY010000890.1:0-521 GCF_056405515.1 Polaromonas sp. P1_G2 | reverse complement strand
GGTCGCAGCACTTCGCCTTTATCACGACGGCTCCGTCAACCTGATGCGGCTGATCCACGCCATGTCGACCAAGCCGGCGGAGATCTTCGGCCTGCCGGGCGGGACGCTGAAGCCGGGCACGCCTGCTGATATCACGCTGATCGATCTTGACGAGCCGTGGATCTGCATCAAGGATCACCTCGTCTCGCGCTCCAAGAACACGCCGTTCGAGAATGCCCGCTTTTCCGGGCGGGCGGTGGCGACTTATGTGGCTGGCAAGTTGGTATTCTCATTGAATTAGTCCCCGGGGAGGACGACATGGATAGTTTGATGACTTGGAACATCGCGGCCTTTCCCGCGATCATCTGCGCCGTGCTCGGCTACCTCTCCGGCTCGGTCCCTTACGGCCTCATCCTCACCCGCATGGCCGGCCTCGGCGACGTGCGCTCGATCGGCTCCGGCAATATCGGCGCCACGAATGTCCTGCGGACCGGCAACAAAGGCCTCGCCGCCACCACGCTGATCCTCGATGCGGTCAAGGG
>NZ_JBFUBY010000889.1:0-521 GCF_056405515.1 Polaromonas sp. P1_G2 | reverse complement strand
CAAAGCGCCCTAACAGAGCGGCTGAAGCCGGTATTCCGATCGCGCCTGGCTGGGCGAGCGGCCGAAATACATCCGGTAGTTCTTGGAGAATTGCGACTGGTCGGCAAAACCCCAGCGATAGGCGATCTCGGAGATCGAATGCGGCGTATTGGCCTTGCGCAATTCCTCATCGCACATCAACAGCCGCTGTTCGCGGATCCATTCATAAATCGAGCGGCCGCTATCGGTGAACAGCCGCTGCAGGTAGCGCAGCGAGATGCCGCAGGCATCGGCAACGTCCTGCGGCTGCAGGTCGCCCTTGGCGAGATTGGCCCTGATATGCTGCTCCGCGCGGAACAGATGGGCGGCGCGCACCGAACTCAGATTGCTGTCCAGCACCCGCTCATCATCCTGGATCGCCAGGCAGAGAAGATCGATGAGCTGCTGGCCGATCGTCTCCTTGGCCGCGGAATTCAATTCGTCGAGCCGCTTGGCCGTCGAGCGGATCGTGTCGATGAAATAGGCGCCGACACCCTGCTGCG
>NZ_JBFUBY010000888.1:0-521 GCF_056405515.1 Polaromonas sp. P1_G2 | reverse complement strand
GATCAGCGCCAGGATCGAGAAGCCGTTATAATAGGCCACCGCGCCGAGCACGACGAGGACGAACAGCACCGATGTCAGGTAGAACGTGCCGACCAGCATGGCAAGATGGGTGATCGAGCCGATCCCGTATTTGCCGATGGTGAACGCCATGGCGCCGAAGGCACCGATCGGCGCCGCCTTCATCAGGATCGACACCAGCTTGAAAATCGGAACGGTGAGGCTTTGCAGGAAATCGGTCACCGGCCGGGCGCGCTCGCCGACCATGGACAGCGAAATGCCGAACAGGACCGAGAAGAACAGCACCTGCAGGATATCGCCGTCAGCGAAAGCACCAACGATCGTGTTCGGGATGATGTTCATCAGGAAGCCGACGACGCTCTGGTCATGGGCTTTGGCGGTATAATCGCTGATCTTTGTCGCATCCAGCGAGGCGACGTTGATATGCATGCCGGCGCCGGGTCGGATGACATTGGAGACGATCAACCCCACGACTAGCGCCAATGTCGAGAAGACCAGGAAAT
>NZ_JBFUBY010000887.1:0-522 GCF_056405515.1 Polaromonas sp. P1_G2 | reverse complement strand
CCATAATTGTTGGCGAGGTCGAAATGCGTGATGCCGAGATCGAAGGCGGTGCGGCACATATCGAGCTTGCGCTCATGCGGCGTGTCGTCACCGAAATTATGCCAGAGGCCGAGCGAGACAGCCGGCAGCTTGAGGCCGCTGCGGCCGACGCGGTTATATTTCATCTTGTCGTAGCGAGTGTCGGCGGGTTGCCAGGCGGCCATGAGTCTTCTCCAATTGTATGAGGAATGAGCCTGTTTAGCGCCATCGGGCTTTCCCCCACAAGAGGGAAAGCCGTTGTCACACAATTATCACCTGCTCAGCGCAGCAGCGCCTTGGCTTCGTCTATGCCGAAGGCTGCCGGCTGGCTGCAGCTCGTCGCGATGTCGACTGCCCTGCCCTCGTCTGCCGATTTAAGGATCGAGGTCAGCACGTCGATCGTATGCAGCGACCGGTCGAGCGAGCAGCGATAGTCGCGCGCATCCTCCACGCCGGCCATCATGTCCGACAAGCCGACGCCGCGATAATTGGCCTGCGTGCCCC
>NZ_JBFUBY010000886.1:0-522 GCF_056405515.1 Polaromonas sp. P1_G2 | reverse complement strand
CCTCTTCGAGAGCGCGGATGGACTTCTCGCGGCCGACGAACAGGGGCACGATCATATGCGGAAACACAACGATGTCACGAAGCGGCAGGACCGGGTAGTTCTGCACATTTCCTTCCGTCGGGAATGTTTTTTTGGTCATTTCTTTCCCTTTCATTCCAGGCCCTTACGGCCGCCGGCTTCTGTAGCGTCTCAGCGATCCAGCCTGTGTTAGGGTACAGGTGGATATCTGAGCTATGCAATTCAAGCCTTTCAACTCCCGGAGCAATGACCTCTGTCAAACAGCTGTCACAATTCACAGTTCACATTAGGCGATCCAAATGTTGCGAGGCTTGCGCAAACGTGGTGAGCCTCGCATTCGACGCCTGGAATCAATCGAAACTTTGACGCTTCCGGCCAGCCGGAGCAAACGAATTTTTCTGAATAAATCGAGTTATTTACATCGTATGCAATGCAAAAGGCCCGGATTGACCGGGCCTTTCCGCAAATCCAATGTTTCGCAGGCAATCAGGCGGAGGCCGGAGC
>NZ_JBFUBY010000885.1:0-523 GCF_056405515.1 Polaromonas sp. P1_G2 | reverse complement strand
TGCGTGGCGCGCGCGCCGATGGTGAGCCATTCCTCGCCGATGTCGATGCGGCCGAGCTCGGCAATGCCCGAGATCGAGATGACGGAAGCGGGCAGAGCCTCGCCGCGCAAGGGCGCGCGCATCAGCCAGGTCGCGCCCGCGATGATCGTCGCCCGTCCCTCGTGCGCGGAGAGTGCGGCCAAGGCCTCCTCCACCGTGGTTGCCGCAATGAATTGATGAGCCATCATCTCAGATCTGCCTCAGCCACGTTTTCATCATGGTGGAGCGTGAGCAGTGTGCCGTCCGTCTCTTTCCGCAATGCAGGGCTGTCGGATGCGGCGAAAGACCCTCTCTGGCCTGCCGGCCATCTCCCCCACAAGGGGGGAGAAGACTCGCGGCACGCTCTCTGCCTCAATCGGGGCACAGCGGAGCGACACGTTAAACCTCTGGCCCTTATGGGGATCCGAAGGACGGGTCGAGACCAGYGGCTCGACCTTGCAAGTCGGGGAGAGATCTTGGCTTCAGATGCGATTGCCCGCCCCTC
>NZ_JBFUBY010000884.1:0-523 GCF_056405515.1 Polaromonas sp. P1_G2 | reverse complement strand
GCACGGATCGTCGTCTGGTCGAGCTTGATGCGCTGGCTTTCGAGTGCCGCATTTTCCGATGCAAGCGAAGCCGTCGCCGTTTCTTCAGTGATCAGGTATTCGTTGATCTGCTGTTGGGAGAGCGCACCGGTTCCGTTGACTTTTCGCGCACGGGCGGCGTTCGCCTCCGCTTGCTTGAGATTGGCCTGCGCCGTCGCGACAGCCGCTTCCTGCTTGTGCAGGTCGGCCAGCACGCTGGCCTGTTCCAACTGCACCAGCACGTCGCCCTTCTTGACCACCGAGCCGACCTCGACCCTGATATCGACGATCTTCAGGCTGGCTTCGGCCGAGATCGATGCTTCCTGCCAGGCGGCAAGCCAGCCGCTCGCAGGGATCGACTGCGCCCAGGCCAGCGTCTCGGGCTTGACGGTGCTCACCGTCAGTGCCGGCGTCGCCACCGGCTCATTCGCCGGCAACGAATAGGACGGGAAAAATGCGATGGACAGCATTGCGATCGATACCGCCGTCAATGTCCGCCTGGGGG
>NZ_JBFUBY010000883.1:0-524 GCF_056405515.1 Polaromonas sp. P1_G2 | reverse complement strand
GGGTACGCGGCTCTGGCCGATGTCGCGCAGCGCCCGGCCCAAGCAGTTCCTTGAACTGACCGGCGATCTCAGCCTGTTCCAGCTGACGCTGAAGCGGCTCGATGATCCCAGCCGCTACGACAAGCCGATCGTGGTCACCAATTCGGAATATCGCTTCCTCGTCGCCGAACAGGCACAGGAGGCGGGCATCGAACTCGCGGCCGTCGTTCTGGAGCCGATTGCTCGCAACACCGCAGCGGCAATTGCCGCCGCATCGCTGATCGCCGCCAAGGACGGGCCGCGCCTGGTCCATGTGCTCGCCTCCGACCACAATATTCGTGTCGATGCCGCTTATGTAAAAGCGATCGACACCGCCGCCGCGGCGGCAAGGGCAGGGCGGCTCGCGACCTTCGGCATCACGCCGACCGCGCCGGCGACCGGTTTCGGCTATGTCGCGGCCGGCGAGGCCGAGCCGAGCGGCGCCCACCATGTCAAGCGTTTCGTCGAGAAGCCGAACGAAGAGCGCGCCCGCGAAATGATCGCTC
>NZ_JBFUBY010000882.1:0-524 GCF_056405515.1 Polaromonas sp. P1_G2 | reverse complement strand
CCATGCGAAGGGTCTCCAGCATGATTTTGAAATCGAGCCAGAAAGACAGGTTGGAAACATAGTAAGCGTCGCATTCGAAGCGCATGATCGCCGCGTCGCGATCGACCGTAGGTCCGCGAAGTCCCTTCATCTGCGCCATTCCGGTAATTCCAGGCTTTACCAGATGCCGCATGTGATAATCGGGCACCAATTCCTCATAAGGCACGCCGGCGGCCAACATGCCGATTGCGTGGCAACGCGGCCCGACAAGCGACATGTCACCCCGCAACACGTTTACGAGTTGCGGTAATTCATCAAGGTTTGTCGAGCGCAATATGCTCCCGAGCCGCGTTACTCTGGGATCGTGTTCGACTGTCTGGCAAACGCCGGAAAAGTCGCAGAGTTCGATGCGCATCGTCCTGAACTTCAACACCTCGATGATGGTGCAGCTCTGGCCCCATCTCTTTTGTCGAAATACCGCCGGACCCGGGCTGTCAATTTTGATCAAAGCCACAATTGCAAGCATTAGCGGTGAAAGCAACAGT
>NZ_JBFUBY010000881.1:0-524 GCF_056405515.1 Polaromonas sp. P1_G2 | reverse complement strand
GGCCTGTCCGACGCACCGATGCTGAAGGTCTCGATCTTCATGAATGTCTTCAACTGCCATGTGAACCGCGCGCCGATGCGCGGCCGCGTCGAGCATATCGCCTATCGCGAGGGCAAGTTCCTGAGCGCCGATCTCGACAAAGCGAGTGACGACAACGAACGCAACGGCCTGATCCTCCACACCGTGCACGGCCAGATTGGCGTGGTGCAGGTTGCGGGCCTCGTGGCGCGGCGGATCGTCTGCTGGACGACGCCGAATTCGCCACTCGACGCCGGCGAGCGTTTCGGTCTCATCCGTTTCGGTTCGCGGCTTGATGTCTACCTGCCGGACGGATTTACGCCGCGCGTTACCGTCGGGCAGAACGCCATTGCCGGCGAGACGGTACTGGCGGAATTCGGCTCCGAAAAGGGGCCGGTGCTGGCGCGGAGGCTCTAGATGGACACCCCGATCGGCCATTCCGAAAACCACGAGACGAAGACGGATAATCCGCGCGGACCCCGTCTGCGCGAAATTCCGCTCAGGAT
>NZ_JBFUBY010000880.1:0-525 GCF_056405515.1 Polaromonas sp. P1_G2 | reverse complement strand
GTTTTGATCCTAACGTCTGAGCGTGACGGTTATTCGAGAGCGCCTTGCGTTCACCCGACATTTGCTATATGAGCGCCGCCATCCACCGGGACACCCTTGGAGGCACGGTGGAGGTTTGTCGCAAGACAGGCCGGTTTTCGGCGTCAAAACTATGCCGGGGACCCTCCATAACACTAGAAAGGAATAGCCATGAGCCACGTTGCTTACGAGCTCAAGGCCGAGCTGCGCGATCGGGTTGGTAAGGGGTCCTCCCGCGAACTTCGCCGCAACGGCCTCGTTCCTGCCGTCATCTATGGTGACAAGCAGGCCCCCATCTCCATCGCGCTTCCGGTCAAGGAGCTGACGCTCAAGATCCATGCCGGTGGTTTCATGACGACGGTGGCAACCATCGACGTCGACGGCAAGAAGATTTCCGTCCTGCCGAAGGACTACCAGCTCGACCCGGTCAAGGATACCACTGTGCATGTGGATTTCCTACGCGTGTCGGCGACCACCAATGTGACCGTTGAAGTGCCGGTCCACTTC
>NZ_JBFUBY010000879.1:0-525 GCF_056405515.1 Polaromonas sp. P1_G2 | reverse complement strand
AGGCAGAGGACTTTGCCGGCCGTGGTTGGGAAAAGCAGCATGAACAAGCCGATGAGGATCGCGAAGGCGGCGGCCACAAATGCTGCCTGGGCGCCCGGCGCTGTCGGATACTGCGGCCAGTCGAGCGAATCGAGCAGGGATTTCAGTGCGTCCATGGTTCCCCTCATGCCCCATCAACACAGTGATCTATGGCATATCCGCGGAGGCGTGGGAATCAGGGGAGGCGTGTCCACGCGCAATAATTCTCGTATCAACGTGCGGATATCACAAGGTTTCTTGCCGCCAAAGGCGTTTAGAGGAAGCTCTGCGGGTCGATGTCGATCTGCACCTGGATCGAGGCGCGTTCCTTCGGGCCGTTTTCGACCATGGTCCGGACGAAGCCCTGCATGTCGACCCCGCGCTTGCCATGCACGAGCAGCCGAAATCGGTGGCGACCGCGCACCAGAGCAGCGGTGCCTCGGCAGGGCCAAGCACCGAGATGCCGGAGACGTTCGGCGCAGCCTGTCTGAGGCCGCGGGCGTGGCC
>NZ_JBFUBY010000878.1:0-525 GCF_056405515.1 Polaromonas sp. P1_G2 | reverse complement strand
ATATGGCCTCACTGGACATGCTGATCGAGCGCGGCGACCGCATCTACCTGCCGGGCCATGGCGGGCCGGTGAAGGATCCCGGCGCCTTCTGCCGCGGCCTGCGGACCCACCGGCGCATGCGTGAGCGGGCGATCGTCGAGCGGATCAAGGCTGGCGACCGGACGATTGCGGATATGGTCAAGACGATCTATCGCAGCACGGATGTGCGACTGCATGGTGCGGCAGCGCTGTCGGTGCTGGCGCATATCGAAGATCTGGTGGAGAAGGGCGAGATCGTCACCGACGGACCGCCGCTGCTTGGCGGCGAATACCGACCGGCTTGATCAATCACCGGCTATGCCGAGCAATTCCACGTCCAGTGCCCGAAGGTATTTGTTGATCAGGGCGGCACCGCTGCCGAGGTCATGCTTGCCGTAACGCGTCGCCACGCGCACGTCCACCAATGTCGTTTCGGCCTCCTCGCGCAGGCGGATGACGATGTCCTGGCGGAAGCCGAATACGAGCGTGCGATGCACACCTTGAATG
>NZ_JBFUBY010000877.1:0-526 GCF_056405515.1 Polaromonas sp. P1_G2 | reverse complement strand
CTGTTGGACGTCATAGAAGCGGTAGAGCAGCCTGGAGATCGTCGACTTGCCGGCGCCGGAGGGGCCGACGACGGCGACGGTGTGACCCGCGGGCACATCGAAGGATACGCCCTTCAGGATCGGCCGGTTCGGATCATAGGCAAAATAGACGCCCTTGAAGGAAATCGCGCCGGCGGCAACGATCAGATCCTTGGCGCCCGGCCTGTCTGTGACCTCGGCATCCATGTCGAGCAGGTCGAACATCTGCTCGATATTGGCGATGCCGTTGCGCACCTCGTTATAGACGAAGCCGATGACCTGCAGTGGTGCCGAAAGCTGCATCAGCAKSACATTGATGAAGACGAAGTCGCCGAYCGTCTGATTTCCCGTACGGATCGCCAGCGCTGACATGCTCATCATCGCCAGCATGCCGATGCTGAAAATGACGATCTGGCCGAAGTTCAGCAGGCCCTGCGATGTCGTGACTTTGAGAGCGGCTCTCTCATAGCCGGCCATGGACTGGTCGAAGCGTCGCGCCTCCATGTCC
>NZ_JBFUBY010000876.1:0-526 GCF_056405515.1 Polaromonas sp. P1_G2 | reverse complement strand
GCCCCGATCAGCACGCCATCGTGCACCTTCGGATGCCGGTCGCCGCTYTCCTTGCCGGTACCGCCCAGCGTSACGTYCTGCAGGATCGAGACATTGTCGCCCACCACAGCCGTTTCGCCGATCACCAGCCCGGTCGCATGGTCGAGGAAGAAGCCCTTGCCGATCCGGGCGGCGGGATTGATGTCGGTCTGGAAGACACTGGAGGACCGGCTCTGGAGATAGAGCGCGAAATCCTTGCGGCCTTTGTTGAGCAACCAGTGCGACAGGCGATAGGTCTGGATGGCGTGGAAGCCCTTGAAGTGGAGCACGGGCTCGATGTAGCGGGTGCAGACGGGATCGCGATCGAAATAGGCCTGAATGTCGACGCGGATGATCGTACCCCATTCCGGCCAATCGCTCAGCATTTCCGTGAACGCCTGGCGTAGGATGACCGAGGGGATATCGGCATGGTCGAGCCGCTCGCTGATCCGATAGATCACGCAGTCTTCGAGTGTCTTGTGGTTGATCACCGTCGAATAGAGAAAGG
>NZ_JBFUBY010000875.1:0-527 GCF_056405515.1 Polaromonas sp. P1_G2 | reverse complement strand
GGTTTTCCTCGCCCCTTGCGGGAGAGGATGCGAAGACCGGGTGAGCGTAAGCGAACCCTTGGTCGAAGTTGGTGAGGGGTGAAAACTCCGTCACATTACCCCTCACCAAGCGCGGCCAAGGGTTCACTGCGTTCACCCGGCCTTGCTATCCTCTCCCGCAAGGGGAGAGGTAGGGTGCCACAAGCTCACCTCGCCAGATGCTGTTCCAGCGTCTGCCGAACTCGCTCAAAATCCACGGCAATCCGCTGCCGCTCGGTCAGGCTCGTATGCGGACGCCAGGCGAGCCGCAACCGGGCACGATCAACCCCGGTCGCATCCGAGATCGCGGCATCGAGATGCATCTCATACTGCGGCTTGCCGAAAGCGATGATCGCTGTGTCGCCCACCACAAGCTCGGTAAAGGCATCGCTACGCTCATGCAGCCAGGCGAGCAATGTCTCAGCCGGGCCGGCAAGCGGGGCGATGCCGAAGGCGGCGAAGCCGAGTGTTATGGCCGCCGGGCCAGCCGTGATCGCGCCGTCGAGGCG
>NZ_JBFUBY010000874.1:0-527 GCF_056405515.1 Polaromonas sp. P1_G2 | reverse complement strand
CTTCCAGGCTGATCACGATCGCATGATTGACAGGTTCCGCGCGGGCCATCGAAGCGATCCGGCCCAGCATCGCCTCGGCATTGCCGAAGAAAAGCGGCTGCGAGGGCCGCCAGATCGCGATGCCGGCAATTTCGTGCGCGTCGTCATGCCGCTCGATGTCGACGAAGGCGTGGCTCGAGGCGAGCTGGCCAAGCCGGGCAACATGCGCTACCGCAAGCCGGCGAATGAAGATCGCGAAAGACAAAAGCACGGCGATCAGCAGTCCATCGAGGATTCCGAGGAGGAGAACGCTCGCCGTGGCGGCAAGTGCGACATACTGGTCCTGGCCGAGCCGCCAGAGCCGGTAGAGCGGCGCGGGATTGAGCGCGTGCATCAGCGCCGCGATCACGACGGCAGCCAATACCGGTTCCGGCAGCCGCGCCACCAGCCCGCCGGCCGACAGCACGAGAAGCGCCAGCGCCACGGCCGCCACGACCGCGGCCCAGCGGCTCTCGGTCCCCGCCGCTTCGCTCGCCGCACCTCCGGAA
>NZ_JBFUBY010000873.1:0-527 GCF_056405515.1 Polaromonas sp. P1_G2 | reverse complement strand
CATCGGMGCAWTTCGTYGCGCAGATGGCCGACCTGAARRCCGCRTCCGGCCTGCARTCRRTCACGCTYTCCGACACCCACACCCTCGCCGTTTCCTCACTGGAAACGATGAATTACCTGATCGCGCACTATGGCAGCCTGCTCGGCAAGATTTCCGGCGGTTACGATTTCTCCGTCACCTATGGTGATGCCACCTGGACCAAGACGCAGGAATTCAATGCCGCAGGCAGCCTGACTCTTCRCACYGAWTATGGCCTGACRAACGGCGTGATCATGAGCAAGGYCGTYTWTCATASCGACGGCTCGATCGAAAACTATGCCTACCACATCACTGGCCAGAGCTACACCTCGACCCACCAGGTCAGAAATGCCGCAGGCAACATTACGCTGATCGAGCGCCTCCATACCGACGGCACCTACGCCTACCGCGAAATAGATGGCACCGACGGCAGCCGGGAYATCGCCAACTACAACASYGCCGGCAAAATGACGACCGACGTTCAAACCGCCAGCGACGGCACCAACACC
>NZ_JBFUBY010000872.1:0-527 GCF_056405515.1 Polaromonas sp. P1_G2 | reverse complement strand
GCCAGGGGCTATGCAGTCGACCTCTCCAAGCCGGGCGAAGCCGGCCGCGTCGTCGAGCAAAGCGTTGCGGACATGGGATCGCTGGACATCCTCGTGGTCAATACCGGCGGCCCGCCGCCCCGCAAGTTCGGCGAGGCCAGCGAACAGGATTGGCGCGATGCTTTCGAGGGTCTGTGGATGAGCAGTGTCGGCGCGATCAGGGCGGCCCTGCCCTCGATGAGCGACAAAGGCTGGGGACGGATCATCGTCATCACCTCCGTCGCCGCGCGCGAGCCGATCGCCAATCTCGCTCTGTCGAACGGTTTTCGCGCCGGCCTGCATGGCCTCGTCAACACGATCAGCCGCGAATATGCGTCGAAAGGCGTGACGGTAAATGCCATCCTGCCCGGCTATACGCTGACCGAACGGCTGATCGAGGTCGGCGTCGACGAAGCTAAGATCTCGGCCCAGATCCCGGCCGGACGGCTCGGGACGCCCAGGGAATTCGCCGCCCTTGCTGGTTTCTTGGCGAGCGACCGGGCCAGCTA
>NZ_JBFUBY010000871.1:0-527 GCF_056405515.1 Polaromonas sp. P1_G2 | reverse complement strand
GATCACCACCTCTCCGGCGCCGTTGGTGGGTTCCGGGCGGGCGCCCAGACGCAACACCTCGGGCGCGCCGTAGGAGGTAATTTCAACAGCTTTCATGGGGTATGCAGTTCATTTGCGCCACCGGCGCCCGATGCACGGGTGCCGGCAGCAGCAAAATCCGTCGCAGGAAGGATCAGCCGCGGTCCTGGTCCTGGGCCGGACGGTCCAGCAAGGCCTTCATCGACAGCTTGACGCGGCCTTTTTCGTCGGTCTCAAGAACCTTGACCTTGACGATCTGGCCTTCGCTCAGGTAGTCGGTGACCTTCTCGACGCGCTCGTGGGCGATCTGGCTGATGTGCAGCAGGCCGTCCTTGCCGGGCAGCAGGTTGATCAGGGCGCCGAAGTCCAGGATCTTGGTGACCGGACCTTCGTAGACCTTGCCGATTTCGACTTCAGCGGTGAYCTCGGCGATGCGGCGCTTGGCCTCGTCGGCCTTGGCGCTGTCGTTCGAGGCGATGGTGATGGTGCCGTCTTCCTCGATGTTGATC
>NZ_JBFUBY010000870.1:0-528 GCF_056405515.1 Polaromonas sp. P1_G2 | reverse complement strand
CTTTATGACTTCGAGATTGTGCTCGATGACCACTACGGAATTGCCCTGATTGACCAGTTCGTGCAGCATTTCCAGGAGTTTGACCACGTCGTGGAAATGCAGACCGGTGGTCGGCTCGTCGAGGATATAGAGCGTGCGGCCGGTCGATTTCTTCGACAGTTCCTTGGCGAGCTTGACGCGCTGCGCTTCACCGCCCGACAGCGTGTTGGCCTGCTGGCCGACCTTGATATAGCCGAGGCCGACTTCGCGCAGCGAGATCAGCTTGTCGCGCACCGCCGGCACGGCGGCGAAGAAATCGCAGCCTTCCTCGACCGTCATGTCGAGCACATCGGAAATCGACTTGCCCTTGAACTGCACTTCCAGCGTCTCGCGATTGTAGCGCTTGCCGTGGCAGACATCGCAGGTGACGTAGACGTCCGGCAGGAAGTGCATTTCGATCTTGATGACGCCGTCGCCCTGGCAGGCCTCACAGCGGCCGCCCTTGACGTTGAAGGAGAAGCGGCCGGGCTGGTAGCCGCGTGTCTTGGC
>NZ_JBFUBY010000869.1:0-528 GCF_056405515.1 Polaromonas sp. P1_G2 | reverse complement strand
GCGCTACTTCCTGTTCTGAAATGTTCTGGTCGACGAAGCCGACGCTGAGCGATGACGATGTCGAGTGGCAGCTGGGCGCGTGGGCCTGGCTGCTGGAAAATCTCGGCGGCATTGACCGCCTGAAATCGCTGCCGTCGAAATATCCAAGACAAGCGGACTTCCCGCGCTCAGGCCTTTCGGGGCATGCGCATGTGGAATTCGTCTTTTCCCAGGTCTGCGGCCAGCTCGGCGTCGATCCGAGCAATTTCGAGCTCGTTGCCCAGCAAGCAGCGATCGATCCCCATGTCGGCCATCTGGCGATCGTCAAGAACGCGCCGCGCGACCCGGCCGGCACCTACAGCAGACAGGACAATCGCCAAGTCATCACCTACGAGCCCGGCAGCGCCCGCGATTTGGAACATCTCATCGCGGTGCTGGCGCATGAACTTTGCCACGGCATCCTCCATTCCATCCCGGCGCGTCCGGATGATTGGGGCGACAACGAGGAGTTCGCCACCGATCTCGCCACCGTGTTCTTCGGCTTCGGGC
>NZ_JBFUBY010000868.1:0-529 GCF_056405515.1 Polaromonas sp. P1_G2 | reverse complement strand
GGAAAGACCTCCCCTGGTTCTGGCATGGCTTCGACATGTTCTGGTTTGCCGCACTGATGGTGCTTGTGGTGCCTGGCCTGCTCGCCTTCATTTTCGGCTGGTTCGCCTTCCGCAGCCGCGTCAACGGCGTCTATCTGTCGATCATCACCCAGGCGATGACCTATGCGCTGCTGCTCGCCTTCTTCCGCAACGACATGGGTTTCGGCGGCAATAATGGCATGACCGATTTCAAGGATATTCTCGGCTTCAACATTCAGGCCGACGCCACCCGCGCCGCGCTCTTCGCCGCCACCGCAACCTTCCTGGCCCTCGCACTCCTGCTCGCCTCGGCTATCGTCCGATCGAAATACGGCAAGGTATTGATCGGCGTGCGCGATGCCGAGAGCCGGGTACGCTTCCTCGGCTTCCGGGTCGAGAACATGAAACTCTTCACCTTCGTCGTCTCGGCGATGATGGCCGCCATTGCCGGCGCGCTCTACGTGCCGCAGGTCGGCATCATCAATCCCGGCGAATTCGCTCCGGCCAATTC
>NZ_JBFUBY010000867.1:0-529 GCF_056405515.1 Polaromonas sp. P1_G2 | reverse complement strand
GCCGTAGGCAAGGCGTTCGATGAACACGGAACCGATGCCATCGCCTTCCGCCGTGAACTCGTCTGGCGTGAATTCTCCTGGCATCTGCTGTTCTACAAGCCGGACATGCCGACGACGAACATGGATCGCCGCTTCGATGCCTTCGAATGGCGTCAAGACGACAACGCGCTTAGCGCCTGGCAGCGCGGCGAGACCGGTTATCCGATCGTCGACGCCGGCATGCGCGAGCTCTGGCAGACCGGATTCATGCAGAACCGCGTCCGCATGATCGTCGCCTCCTTCCTGATCAAGGACCTGCTGATCGACTGGCGCGAGGGCGAGCGCTGGTTTCGCGACACGCTCGTCGATGTCGACTGCGCCAACAATGCGATGAACTGGCAATGGGTGGCCGGCTGCGGTCCGGACGCCTCCCCCTGGTTCCGCATCTTCAACCCGGTCAAGCAAGGCGAGACGTTCGACGCCGAAGGCAGCTATGTCAGGCGCTACTGTCCAGAACTGTCGGATCTGCCGGATGAATATATCCATTGCC
>NZ_JBFUBY010000866.1:0-530 GCF_056405515.1 Polaromonas sp. P1_G2 | reverse complement strand
CCAGGGCGTCGAGTACATATTGGCCGGCGGCACGCGTTCTGGATCCGAGCAGGCATACCACGATGCTTCAGGGCGTTTCATCTACGACTTCAATCAGAGCGATCAATCCCTGAGTATCAGCCTGGACGGCCAGCTCAGTCTGGTCATCCAAAACTACGACATCGCCATAAATTCATTGGACATCGAACTCACGAACAAAGATAACATCATGAATGGAACTTCGGGCGCCGACACCCTGCAGGGTACATCGGGTCGCGATGTCATCAGCGGTGATGCCGGCGCGGACATCTTGCATGGCGAAGGCGGCAATGACAGCTTGCATGGCGGCGACGGCGCCGATTGGGTGTATGGCGAAGCGGGCAATGACTTCCTGTTCGGAGACGCTGGCGACGACACATTGGCCGGTGGTGCGGGCAACGATTACCTGGGCGGCGGTCTGGGTAACGACGTCTTCCTCTTCAGCCGCGGTGGCGGGAGCGACTATGTCTCTGATTACGACGAAACCTCGGGCAACACTGACACCCTTCGTT
>NZ_JBFUBY010000865.1:0-531 GCF_056405515.1 Polaromonas sp. P1_G2 | reverse complement strand
ATGTAGGGTTCGAACCTACGACCCGCTGATTAARAGTCARCTGCTCTACCAACTGAGCTAATCACCCGAAGAAGCCGTTGTCGTCGGCGTCTGACGGGGCATATAAAGAGGATCATTTCCCTTGGCAAGCCCCTGTCGTCATATTGTTGCAAAAAACCTGGACTTTTTCTCCGAGAGCCGGATTATCCAGCAAAATCAAAGAAAAAGCTGGCCTGATGCGATCTTGGCAGCCTGTCCGCCGATGCGTGCGCGGGCAATCCTGCCATTCTCCGCCTCGATATGCAGGTGGATGTGCGAGGGCCTGCCCATCTCCACGCCCTGCTCGATCATCAGTGCATAGCGGCCGTCGCCGAGCGCGTCGAAATGATGGATCGCCGCACTCATCGCCGCCACCGCGGCACCTGTCGCCGGGTCCTCGGCAATGCCCATATCGGGCGCGAACATGCGGGCATGAAAATGCGCATTGTGGTCCTCGCCGCCGCGGCTATAGACGAAGGCCGCAAGCGTCCTGTCGCCGGCCGAGGCCATGGC
>NZ_JBFUBY010000864.1:0-531 GCF_056405515.1 Polaromonas sp. P1_G2 | reverse complement strand
GCCTGACGGTGAGGGTGGCCTCGTGGCCCTGGAAGAAGCGCTCTATCAGCAGGTCGTTTTCGAGCAGGCCGCGTCGGCAGCGCCACTTGAGTTTGCTCAGGGCGCGCTCGTCTAGCAGGGCGTCGGCGGTTTCCATATTTTCGGCCAGTGGACGGTCAAACTGTCCTCATCACCATCATTTCCTTGATCTTGCCGATGGCTTTCGTCGGGTTCAGGCCCTTGGGGCAGACGTCGACGCAGTTCATGATGGTGTGGCAGCGGAACAGGCGGTAGGGATCTTCAAGGTTGTCCAGGCGCTCGGCGGTGGCTTCGTCGCGGCTGTCGGCGATGAAACGGTAGGCCTGCAGCAGGCCGGCCGGGCCGACGAACTTGTCGGGGTTCCACCAGAAACTGGGGCAGGAAGTCGAGCAGCTGGCGCACAGGATGCACTCGTAGAGGCCGTTGAGCTCTTCGCGCTCTTCGGGGCTCTGCAGGCGCTCTTTCTCGGGCGGCACGTTGTCGTTGATCAGGTAGGGCTTGATCGAGTTGTAC
>NZ_JBFUBY010000863.1:0-531 GCF_056405515.1 Polaromonas sp. P1_G2 | reverse complement strand
ACATCCTGCCGCTCAACGGATCAGCCTCGGTGACCGGCGGTGCCGAAGCCAAATGCGGCGACCAGTTGATCAAGGCCAGCACCGACGCCGGTGCGCCGACACACAACCTTGCCATCCGGCCGGAGCATATGGCGCTTCACGCCGAACGGCCGGCGGGCGGCAATGCGCTTCCCGTCACCATCGACACAGTCACCTATCTCGGTTCGGTGACGCGCTTTTCGGCGAGCACGCCGCAATGCCCGTCGCTGATCCTGGAAATGCCGACCCATTCCGTCGCCCAGAGCTTCGTGCCGGGCAACAAGGCCTGGGTCGGCTGGAGGGAAGAGGAAGGCTATTTCCTCTAAGCAGGTTCCGGAAAAGTGTYCCRCGGTTTTCCGRCARGAACCTGCGRCAAAACAAGGACTAAGCGGRTGAATCGTTGGCTYGCCAACGAAAGTCCGCCTGGCATATGCAGGGTTGCCATCAGCTCGGCGACTGCCTGAAAACAAGGGATGAGCACATCGGCAACGACGCGCTTGGGACATCCAAACG
>NZ_JBFUBY010000862.1:0-531 GCF_056405515.1 Polaromonas sp. P1_G2 | reverse complement strand
GCCTTGCGGATAGCCCCACCGGGCGTAATCCGTGGCAATTTCGGGACTGACGAAGGTGTTGCCATAGGCCCCTATGACGAAGAAGCCTCCAAGCAGCCAGACAAGGACGTTTCTTGGGTGAAATCCGGGCATGAAGGAGGCTTTCTTCTCGAATCCCGATCGGGGCAGGTTGACGGGAAGAGCACGGGTAATCTCAACGCGACGGCGCTTGAAGGGCGAGCCTGCGGCTCGCCAGGCGCCAGCCTTGCGGTGTCCGCCGCAGCTCGTCGGTGTAAGTTACGCTCGCCACTGCGCCGTTCGACAACAGGCCGAGGCCCTTTGACTCGGCCAGGATCTCGTCGTTGGGGCCTTCGTGAACGAACACATTCGTGGTGTGATGCGCGCTTGCGTGACCCTCCTGGCTCGCCATATGGCGGATCGCTGCAATGCCTGTGACCGGGGGAAACCCAAAAACGCTCGAGTCAAAAAAGGCATCCTCGGTAAAGACTTCTCCGAACCGGTCCCACGCATGTTTGTCCACGAGATGTGCCC
>NZ_JBFUBY010000861.1:0-532 GCF_056405515.1 Polaromonas sp. P1_G2 | reverse complement strand
AGTGTGAGGCCTTGAATGCGCCTTCCACGACCACAAAGAATGCTAGGAGCGGACCAAGCCGTTCCAGCCATTCCCAAACCCGTTTCCCTGGTCCTCTCAGCGGCGCGAGCCATCGATCAAGATTGGTCATCTCGTTGCCCCCTGTGATCGGCAAGGTGGCGTCGCCTTAACGAAGCTTGAGACGCGGTAGTATCTTCGGCCTGAGTTTCACGCATGAAGCGACAAGGCGATTTCCCGCCAGGTCGAGATGGCGCGGGTGCGAAGCTGGCGATGATCGGCGGCGGTCAAGCATTTGCGGTGAAGAAGAACCAGATTGGCGATTTGGCCGTGAGTTGAGACGAAACGCTGACATTGTCGCGCGGACTTGAAGCGCATCATTCGCCACTCTCGCCGCCGTAGCGGCAAATCGGAATTCTCTGCTTGGTTGTTCAATCCCTTGTGCGAGCGATGCTCGACGCCCGGTATCAGTTCGACCTTCGCGGCCGAGTAGGACCGCAGCTTGTCGATCACCATCACGCGCGGGGTAGTACCC
>NZ_JBFUBY010000860.1:0-532 GCF_056405515.1 Polaromonas sp. P1_G2 | reverse complement strand
GCATATAGATGGAGAACTGGCTCATCATGCCCGCCTGTTCGATGATCGGCAGGAAACGATCGGGCGCGATCGGGCCGAATTGCGGATGCGTCCAGCGGGCCAGGACCTCGAAACTCGACACCGCGCCGGTTCTGATATCGACAATCGGCTGGAAATAGGGTTCGATCTGCTCCTCGGCGACGGCGCGCCGGACATCCGCCACCAGCCGTGCCCGTGCTTCCGCATCGCGCCCGACATCGGGGGAATAGATCTGGGCAAAGCCGCGGCCGTTCTGCTTGACATTGTACATGGCGATGTCGGCATGACGGACGAGCGTCTCGGCATCCGTGCCATGCTCGGGATAAAGCGCAATGCCGATGCTGGCGCCGACATCGGCGTCGATATCCCCCAGGGGAATCGGCACCCCGAGCGCCTCGATCAGCGCGCGCGCCTGGCGAACCGCCTGTTTTGCAGCCTCTCCCGCATCGGCAATCGGCATGACCAGCCCGAATTCGTCCCCGCCCATGCGGGCGACGAGCGCACCGCCGAAGGC
>NZ_JBFUBY010000859.1:0-532 GCF_056405515.1 Polaromonas sp. P1_G2 | reverse complement strand
CCAGCGCCCTCACCCGCTGGGAAAGATCGGCAACGATGTCGGACATATCCCGGGCAACAGCCTTATTCAGAATGTCCTCCTCCGGCACGTTCGCGAATGTCGTTCTAATATCGGCCTCGATATTGGCCATCACCAATTCGGAAAACTCTTTGCGTCTGCCCGTGGCATCGGCGAAACGCAGGAACGTCTGCAATAGCAGCATCTCATGGACCAGCACTTTGGCGTGCGATCGCCGCTGTTCGTCGGCGAGCTGAACGACGACCTCTTGGAGGTCGATGTTCTTGAAGAAGTCAGGTTGTTCATTGTGCATGGGCTGTGGGTTTGCGGTCATGGTGACCTCCTGTCTTTGTTCTTATTTTGTTCTCACAAAAACAAGAGTCAAGCCGCGTTTTGCGCCGCGTCACGGCCGCCGCTCGGTGACGGCTCCGGTGGTGCACGCATTCAAGTCCTAGTCGCTCTCAGCCGCCGTGTCATAGGGTTTGGCGAATTGTCGAAGGCCATTGAGAGCCACTTCGATAACATCCGAGGAGGC
>NZ_JBFUBY010000858.1:0-532 GCF_056405515.1 Polaromonas sp. P1_G2 | reverse complement strand
GATGTGCCGGTCGAGAACGACTATCTCGACAAGCCCTTCCGCCTGCCGGTGCAGAATGTCGTGCGCCCCAATCTCGATTTCCGCGGCTTTGCCGGCCAGGTCGCTTCGGGCAAGGTTGCCGTCGGCGACAAGGTGACGGTGGCGAAGTCCGGCCAGGAATCGCGCGTCAAGCAGATCGTCACCCATGACGGCAACCTGCGCAACGCTGCGGAAGGCCAGGCAATCACCATCGTACTTGAAGACCAGATCGACATTTCGCGCGGCGACATGCTGGTCGACCCGGCCAACCGTCCGCATGTGGCCGACCAGTTCCAGGCGCATGTGATCTGGTTCGACGCCCAGCCGATGATCCCCGGCTGCTCCTATATCCTCAGGACCGAGGTCGACAGCGTCAGCGTCACGGTGACGACGCTCAAGCACCAGGTCAACATCAACACTTTCGCGCATGAGGCGGCCAAGCACCTCAACATGAACGAAGTGGGCTAGTGAAACATCTCGACCCAGGCGCCGGTCGCCTTCGACGCCTATGGCG
>NZ_JBFUBY010000857.1:0-533 GCF_056405515.1 Polaromonas sp. P1_G2 | reverse complement strand
GGATTGCTTCGCCGTCCTTCACCAGCACCGAACCAAACGGTTCGTCACCGCGTTGCATCGCGGATTTCGAGAGTGCAATCGCCTCGCGTAAAAATGGCTCGTGGTTTTCCATCAGAACCTTCCCAAAAGCTGGAGCGGGATCATTTTGTCTTGAATCGGATAGATTTCCAAGGGGCTGCAGTCAGATTCAAGTCGGCGATCTGAATGGACGTCAAAGAAAGCGTCGCGGACGGTATCTCAGGCAAAACCCGCGATGACCGCCCGCATTCGTCTATTTCAGGCCGCAGAATCGACCTGCCAGTTCGAGGGTAGTTGGCGATGGTTCAGACATTCATGGCGAACCGCATCACGCCTGTTCCAGCGCCTGTTCCAGATCTGCGATGATGTCTGACACGTCCTCGATGCCGACGGAGAGGCGCACGACGTCCGGGCCTGCGCCGGCCGCCGCCTGCTGTTCCGGCGTCAATTGCCGATGCGTGGTCGAGGCTGGATGATGACCAGGGAACGGGTGTCGCCGATATTGGCGAGATGCG
>NZ_JBFUBY010000856.1:0-533 GCF_056405515.1 Polaromonas sp. P1_G2 | reverse complement strand
CCTCAGGTCGCGCGCTTTTTTCGTCAAACCGGAAGATCAGAATTACTTGATCTTGGTTTCCTTGAACTCGACGTGCTTGCGCACGACCGGGTCATACTTGGTCTTGGTCATCTTCTCGGTCATGGTGCGGCTGTTCTTGGTCGTCACATAGAACGTGCCGGTGTCAGCCGTCGAGAGAAGCTTGATCTTGATCGTGGTCGCTTTCGCCATGGTCGTCCTGCCTTAAAAAAATCAATGCCGCGGAATCCCTTTCGGCCACGGCGAAGTGCCGCGGAAACTACGCATTGGCGGCTAAAAGTCAAGTGCGATGGGGATGAAAAATCAGCCGATAGATGGCAAATACGACGAAGATGGCGAAGAAGGCCATCAACACCCGTGCAAACCCTTCGGGTCCGCCCAGGCTCAAGCCCGCGCCGATGGCAATAGGTCCGGCGATCGTGCCCACCGCATAGGCAAAGATGAAGGCAGCGTTGGCAGCGGCAAGATCCGAGCCGGAGAATCGCTGGCCGATATGGCTGAGTCCGACCATATAG
>NZ_JBFUBY010000855.1:0-533 GCF_056405515.1 Polaromonas sp. P1_G2 | reverse complement strand
AAATAGCAAAGTGCGGCGTGATCGCCCTCGGCCGAATACCAAACATTGGCATTGTGCGCATCGCCATGCGCCACGACCCCGCCGGCATGGAACAGTTGCTCCGGTAGCAGCAGCCTGGCGGCGCGGTCGAAGAGCTCGCCGATCGTGTGTCGATAGCGGATGCCATTGACCACGATGCGGGCATTGGAAAATTCGTTCCAACCCAGTGTCACGCCGGGAAACGCAAATTGCTGTCCGACATAGAAATTCCGATAGCGCCCGCCCGGATAGGTACCCTCCGGCAAATCCACCAGCCGTTCGTAGAACAGCCGATGGACAGGTTCCGCGGCGGCCTGCCGAGGCGTGATCGGGTGCAGCGTGCGGCGATAGACCGCCAGCAGCTTTTCAGAAAGATTGCGTTCTGCCGCGACTGCGAGCGCTTCGGCTTTGTCATCCGGCACAAGGTCGAGCGTCCGGAGCACGTCTGAAAAACGGGGATCATTGCGGCGGCGGTAGATGAGGATCTGCTCGCCGGGCAGCGCCGACATATATAC
>NZ_JBFUBY010000854.1:0-533 GCF_056405515.1 Polaromonas sp. P1_G2 | reverse complement strand
TGCCGGTGGTCTCCGGCGTCAGCGGGAGCAGGCAGACGAGGATGTCTGTCTGAGACAGCATGAGCCTGCGACCGTCGTCGCCGTGATGGCAACGGACACCCTCTATCTCGCGCGACGATCGGCTCCAGCCGGCAAGGGCGAAACCGAAGGGTTTCAGCCGTTCGATGACTGCCGAGCCCAAGCTGCCGAGGCCGAGAATGCCGACAAGGATCTCCTGCGCTTGCCTTTGGGGCAAGGCACGCCAGTCTGCCTTTCGCTGTTGACTGAGATAGTCAGGGAGTTGGCGATGCAAGGCGAGCACCGCTAGCGCCACATATTCCTGCATCATCCGGATGATGCCGTCTTCGACCATGCGCACGATCTTGATATGCGCGGGCACTAACTTGTCGTCGAACTGGTCGACCCCGGCACCGATCGAAAACAGGATTTCCAGATTGCGGTAGCGGGCGAGGTCGTCGGGCAGGGTCCATGTGATCAGGTATCGGACCGCATCCGGGTCGACGCTTGCGGGATCCATGGAAAAGGGCACATCC
>NZ_JBFUBY010000853.1:0-534 GCF_056405515.1 Polaromonas sp. P1_G2 | reverse complement strand
GGGAAATGCTGGCGCCGAAGCCGCGGGCGGCGAGATCGATGCGGCGGTCGACCTGCGACAAAGCCACGGTGATCAGGACGACGGCGAAAGGTGCGCTCATCACAGAATGGGCGATGGCGACGCCGAGCGGTGTGTCATAGCCGACCCAGTCATTGACCTTGGAAAGCGAGGTCATGAAGAAATAGATGGTGATCGCCGAAACCACCGGCGGCGCCACCATCGGCATCAGCACGAAACCGAACAGCAAGCCGGCAAACCATGGCCGGAACATCCAGACGCCGAGGGCGAAGGCGAGCGCCAGAGCTGTTGAAATGACGGTGCTCATGATGCCGATCCGGATGGAGAGCCAGGCAGCCTGCAGCCAGGCGGGGTTGGTGATCAGCGTTTCGTAATGCTTCCACGACCAGTTGCCGTTGGGCATGGAGAGGAAGCGCGTCGGCGTGAAGGATACCGGGATCACGGCGAACAGCGGCAGCAGCATGAAGAGTGCCACGATCGCGGCGAGGACGACGGCAAGGGTGCTGGGTCTATACA
>NZ_JBFUBY010000852.1:0-534 GCF_056405515.1 Polaromonas sp. P1_G2 | reverse complement strand
GATATAGTCGTATTCGATCATGTCCTGTCCAGTTGCAGAGCAGCGGCAATGGCACGCTCGCCTAGCCGATCAAGGCAGGCATGCGCCGTTTCGCCGCTCTCTTTGCTTTGCCGCACGAGCGCTTGCAAGCGCTGAAGTGCGGCATCGATGTCGTTTTCCGCAATATAGGTTGCGGGTTGACCGGAAGCCGCGCCATTTACGACAAGGCTATAGCCTTCCCGCGCACCAACAAAAGCGAGCGGGGCGGCGGCCGGATGGGCACAGCCCTTGGCACAGCCGGAGAGATGGAGGGCGATGGAGCCGTCGAGCAGGTCCGGGGCGTGGGAGAGGATTTTTGCGGCGAGCGTGTGTGTGTCGTAGAAGGCCGAGGCGCAGCCGAGTGCACCGGCGCAGAGGGCGATGGCGCGGCGCGGGTCGTGCGGGCTGGTGACGAAGCCTGACGCTACGGCATGTTGTTGGAGTTGGGATGCTTCACGTTGCGTGAGGCCTGTGAGGAAGAGGCCGTGGTTGGGGGAGAGGCGGATTTCCGCGGCG
>NZ_JBFUBY010000851.1:0-534 GCF_056405515.1 Polaromonas sp. P1_G2 | reverse complement strand
GCGGTATCCTTGCCAACCAAATCACGGCGGAGCGGTTCAAACGCATTCGTGATCAGTGGCCGGGCAAAGTGATCGTGAAGGGCGTGCTCGATCCGGACGAAGCGGCCGAATATCTGGCGCTCGGCGCAGATGGTATCATCGTTTCCAACCATGGCGGGCGGCAGCTCGATGCGGCGCCGTCTTCCGTTTCCATGCTGCCCCTGGTGCGCAAGCGGGTCGGCAAGGAGGCGCTGGTGATGGCTGATGGCGGTGTGCGCTCGGGGCTCGATATCGCCCGGATGATCGCGCTTGGCGCGGATTACGTCTTCATGGGCCGGCCCTATATTTTCTCGGTCGCAGCGATCGGCGACGATGGCCCGGCACATCTCATCGAGGTGCTCAAGCTGGAACTCACCGGCACGATGCAGCAGATGGGCTGCCGAACGCTGCCGGAACTCGCGAATTTTCTGCATGAGCCAGCCGCTTGGCTGAGGGAGCGATGAACCAGCAACAGACTGAATTTATTGCAGCACTTTCGTCGGCGCTGGATCAGGC
>NZ_JBFUBY010000850.1:0-534 GCF_056405515.1 Polaromonas sp. P1_G2 | reverse complement strand
GCCTCTGGCTGAATGGTTCTGGACGATCGACCGGTTCTTCCTCGCCGTCTTCATCCTGCTGCTCGGCATCGGCTTCATGCTCTCCTTCGCTGCGTCGCCGGCCGTCGCCGAGCGCATCGGGCTTGAGCCGTTCCATTTCGTCGAGCGGCACGCCATGTTCATGCTGCCGTCGCTGGGCGTGATGTTCGGCCTGTCCTTCCTGTCGCCGCGCCAGGTGCGCCGCACGGCCATGATCATGTTCGTGATCATGGTGCTGATGATGGTGGCGGTGCTGTTCATCGGCATGGAGGTCAAGGGTTCGCGGCGCTGGATCACGATCTCTGTCCTGTCAATCCAGCCTTCCGAATTCATGAAGCCCTGCTTCGTCGTCGTCTGCGCCTGGCTGTTCGCCGAACATCAGCGGCAGCCGGAAATTCCAGGCAATCTGTTCGCGCTGCTCATTTTCGTCATTGTTGCGGCGCTCCTGGTCGCCGAGCCGGATCTCGGCCAGACCATGCTGACGACGGGCGTCTGGGGTTCGATGTTCTTCATGGC
>NZ_JBFUBY010000849.1:0-534 GCF_056405515.1 Polaromonas sp. P1_G2 | reverse complement strand
CTTGCCGGCCTCGCGCTCTATTCCGGTACCATCCTGTCGGTCACCGTGCTCTCGGCGCTGCTGGTCACGCTGATCCCGACGACCATCGGCGGCCTGCTCTCGGCGATCGGCATCGCCGGCATGGACCGCCTCGTGCGCTTCAATGTCATAGCCACCTCCGGCCGCGCGGTGGAAGCTGCCGGCGACGTCGACACACTGCTGCTCGACAAGACCGGCACGATCACCTTCGGCAACCGCATGGCGACCGATTTCCTGCCGGTGCCGGGCGTCACGGCGCGTGAGCTTGCCGAAGCGGCCATGCTTGCCAGCCAGGGCGACGATACGCCCGAGGGCCGCTCGATCATCGGGCTGGCCAAGGGCGAGTTCGCCGTTCCCGAGCCGGCCAGCGCGATCGACGCTGTCATTCCCTTCGCTGCCGAAACCCGCATTTCCGGCGTCGATACAATGCAGCGCACCTATCGCAAGGGCGCGGTCGATGCGGTGTTGGCCATGCAGCGCACCTATCGCAAGGGCGCGGTCGATGCGGTGTTGGCC
>NZ_JBFUBY010000848.1:0-534 GCF_056405515.1 Polaromonas sp. P1_G2 | reverse complement strand
CCGAAAACACTGAGGCGACCGACAAGATCAACATCACCAATCACGGCCACATCACAGGCCAGGGGAAGGCCTTTGCGATCGAGCTCGGGGATTCCGACGACAGCGTCGTCAACCAGGGCACGATTACCGGCCGCATCAATATGGGCACCGGCAAGGACGTCTTCGATAATCGTGGCGGCACTGTCGATCACGCGATCGAAGGTGGCGCCGGCGACGACACGCTGATCACCGACAACGCGCATGTGAAGCTCAAGGAAAACGGCGGCAGTGAAGGGTTTGATACCGTCAAGTCGACCGTGACCTACACTCTGTCGGCCAATGTCGAACAACTGATCCTGCTCGGCAAGGCCGACATCGATGGCACCGGCACCAATGACGGCGATGATCTTTTCGGCAACAAGGGCAAGAACCACTTGTTCGGCCTTGACGGTGCCGATGAGCTCAGCGGTGGCAAGGGCGACGACCTGCTCACCGGCGGCAAGAACGACGACACATTCGTCTTCAAGACCGGTTTCGGCCACGATACGATTACTG
>NZ_JBFUBY010000847.1:0-536 GCF_056405515.1 Polaromonas sp. P1_G2 | reverse complement strand
GCTCATACCAGCGGCCGTAGGAGGCGCCGATGCCGGTGCGGTGGAATGGCGCGCCGAGCTTGATCGTGCCGCCTTCCGCGCCGCGCGCAACATAGGGTGAAGCAACCAAAGTCGCGGCGCCCGCGGCCATGGACTTGAGCGCCGTGCGGCGCGTGATGGCAGAGCCTGCCGAAAAGATCGAATTGGTCATTTGGCGTTCCCCAGTTTTCGTTTTGAACCTATGTCGACGCAAAATCGGACGCAAACAGAACCCCAGAGGGCTCATTCCCCATACGGAGCTCTCCGGCTCCTTAGATCGTATGTGTACGAAAGATTATGCGGGTTTGCAGACGGCTGTCAATTGTTTTGCTGGGGCCCGATCCTGTCATAAAAAGCGGCCATCAATCGACCTTGCGGAAGGCGCGGCTGGAAACCGAAATGGAGTTCAGGCAGGGATCTTTGGCGTTGGCGAAAGAGTAGCCGTCGGCCTGATGAATCGGGCCGAATTCAAGCCCGTTCCCGGCACTTCGGGCGCAGAAGGCTTCGACGTCTTCGAC
>NZ_JBFUBY010000846.1:0-537 GCF_056405515.1 Polaromonas sp. P1_G2 | reverse complement strand
AGGCTGAACGTGCCGCCCAGCAGGCGAAGGTCGAAGCTGAACGTGCCGAAGCCGCGCGCCAGCAGGCTGAGCGTGCGGAAGCACAGCGGCTTGAAGCCGATCGGGCGGAGCAAGCCCGGATGGAGGCACACCGGACCGAGATGGAGCGGCAGAGGGCCGAACAGGCGCAGGCTGAACGACAGAGGGCGGAGCAGGAAGCCGAAGCGGAGCGTGCCGAAACCGCACGCCAGGAAGCCGAGCGGCTTGCCGCGGCGCGCGCGGAAGCGATGGCGCGTTTCGAAGCCGCCCGCCGCGCCCAGGCCGAGCAGCGCCAGGCGCTGCAATCGGCGTCGCTGCAGTCCGCCCAGGAACCGTTGCAGCAGAACGACGCGGAGCAGCAGCCGCTCATCCGGCAGCCGCAATGGCCAATCGTCGAGCCACCCGTCGCCGAACTGGCCGAGGAGGCCCGGCATGTGGAGACCGTCCTGGACGACTCCGCCGGACTGAAGACACAGGAGCGGCTGGCAAGCGATTTCGAAAAACTGCTCGAAGCGGAAC
>NZ_JBFUBY010000845.1:0-537 GCF_056405515.1 Polaromonas sp. P1_G2 | reverse complement strand
CCATTATCGGCATTCCGCTACTGTCGATCGTGATGGATCCGATCACCGCCGGCGGCCTGCTTGCCCCGTTGTTCATCGCGATGGACCTATTCGCGCTGCGTTATTGGAAGCGATCGACATGGTCGCAGCCGGATCTCATATTGCTTGTGCCGGGCCTCATATTCGGCATCGGCTTCGGCTTTCTGCTGTTCCGGTTCCTCGACCACCGCGCCACCGCCATTGCCATGGCGCTTACAACCCTCCTGTTCGTCGGCCTCTGGCTTATCGGCGGCACAGAGGTGAACGCACGTCCTCGGTCGGCTCCGAAGGCAATCACGGCCGGCCTCGCCTCCGGCATCACCACGATGGTGGCGCATTCGGGCGGACCGCCGCTCGCTATGTATCTGCTGCCGCTCGGCCTCAGCAAAGAGATTTACGCCGGCACGACCAGTCTGTTTTTCACTGTCGGCAACGTCACCAAGGCGCTGCCATGGCTTCTCATCGTCAAGCCGACCGCCGGCCTCTGGATTTTGATGGCGATCTGCCTGTTCGCCATTC
>NZ_JBFUBY010000844.1:0-537 GCF_056405515.1 Polaromonas sp. P1_G2 | reverse complement strand
CTCTAGTTCTGCACCGGCCAGCGTGATCACGTCCGGCTTGATATCGGCGGTGCCGCGCAGGTTCAGCGGACCCTGGACCAATTTGGCGGCGGTGGGATTGGCGAGATCGAGTGCAGCAGCGCCGAGTTGGTAGGACAGCTTTCCGGTCTTGCCGCCAAAGTCGAAGGCGTCGGAATGCGCTGTCAGGCTGATCTTGCCCACTTGCGCCTGCGGCGTCGTCAGATCAGCGAGATCGGCAGCGATATCGATTGTCGCCTTGCGGAATGCGCCGTTCAGCGTCAGGCTTGCCTTGCTGAGGTCCACCGAGATCGGTCCCGACGCGAGCGGCAGGTCCAGGTGAACGCTGTCCTTGTCTCTGGCCGGCATGAGATTGCCGGTCAGCTTTGCTTCGCCTTTCGGATCGAGCGCGCCATTGGCAATCAACGCAAAACTGTCATTGGTGATCGATCCCGAGCGGATATCGATGAGGCCGGTTTCGGCGAAACGGGTGTCGACATCGATCTTGGTCTCGCCGGCAAACAGCGTGCGGAATTGCGT
>NZ_JBFUBY010000843.1:0-537 GCF_056405515.1 Polaromonas sp. P1_G2 | reverse complement strand
CTGTCGACCTCGATCGAGCCGTGATGCAGGTTGACGAAGCTTTCGACGATCGAAAGACCGAGGCCCACGCCCGACTTGCGCCCGCCGCGGCTGTCGGATTCGAAGCGATCGAAAATCTTTGCCAGCATGTCCGGCGCCATGCCGGGGCCGGAATCGGAKACCGTGAATAGGAAATCGCTGCCTTCGCGCCAGCATTTGAGGCCTATGGCGCTGCCGTCAGGGGCGAAATTGGCCGCATTGGCGAGCAGTTTCAGGAAGATCTGCTTGAGCCGCTGGTGGTCGGCGAGGATGACGCCGAGATCGTGATCGGCGGTGATCTTCAGCGTCACCTGGTTTTCCTGCAGCCGATGGGCAATCTGCATCGCCACCTCGTCGAGCAGGTCGTTGATCGTCACATCGGAATAATGCAGTTCCATAATGCCGGCGTCGACCGTTGCAAGATCAAGAATGTCGTTGACCAGCGTCAGCAGCACCGAAGACGAATTGGAAATGTGGTCGAGATATTCCTGCTGCCGGTTGGTGAGCGGGTCCATGCCC
>NZ_JBFUBY010000842.1:0-537 GCF_056405515.1 Polaromonas sp. P1_G2 | reverse complement strand
CTCTCCAAACAACGTCGTCACCTGGCCACGATGGATGTCGAAATTGACGCCCTTCAGCGCATGGATACTGCCATAGGACTTGGCGACATTGCGCGCGGCCAGCACGACTTCACCCCTTTGTCCGTTTTCGACGACCTCGCTCATTTGACGTCGAACCTCACCGGCGTGACAATCCAGTTCTTCGGATTGATCAGCTTGAAGACGCCGACGACGCTGACCGTCTTGCCGGTCAGAGTATTGGGATCGACGCCGGCGAGAATCTTTTTCTTGACCTCGTTGTTGATGGCCGAGCCGGCATCCTGGTATTCGATCTGGTTGGTGAACTGGCCGAACTGGATCTTGCCGGTGGCATCGCGCAGATCCGTGCCGTTCAGCGCCGGGCCGGTCTGGACACGGACGGTGATCTCCGGCGGCAGGCCGTCGATCTTGAACGTGTTGAAATTCGACTTGCGCTCGCCGACGACGCCAGTGAACGAGACCGGAAGGACAGGACCGGTCGATGTCGCCACGCCATATTTCGCGCCCGCGGCCTTCTTG
>NZ_JBFUBY010000841.1:0-538 GCF_056405515.1 Polaromonas sp. P1_G2 | reverse complement strand
CTTATGCTCTTCCTCGGTGAACAGCTCAGCTGCCTGTCTCACGAACATTGGTGTCTCGGCGACGGTCTGCATCTCGATCCTATAACCCAATGGGCTATAAATATGACTTGACGATATCGTGTGTCAATGGTCCGATGTGCGGCGACAACCAATCAACGAGATCAACATCTCAGTTCGTCCCTCCTGGGAGATATGCGGCGGCTTTGGCCTGCCAAGCAGTCACATATTCGAACCATCAAAGGCCGGCAGATCGCCCTGGTAACGGTTGAGGCCGATATCCTGCAGCGTCGCGCGGCGATGGATTTCGGCCATGATCGGTTCGAATATGCTGTTTGCCCGTTCGAGTTCGGCATGTTCGGCGAGATGGGCGGGCACCAGTTCGGCAATCTCGGAGAAGACCTCGTTCTCGTTGACAGTGGTCAACCGCCCGTTCTGCATGACGATCCTGCCCGCGACCATGACCGTCTCCACCGAAGAGCCGTTTTCGGCAAAGACCAGTTGCCGGGCGGCATCGTTGAACGGCATGAAGGCATAGGAG
>NZ_JBFUBY010000840.1:0-538 GCF_056405515.1 Polaromonas sp. P1_G2 | reverse complement strand
CTGAATGGCCAGACGGCGGCCACCGCTGCAGAGTCGACGCCCAAGCTGGACCAAGGCAAGCTCGTCTGGGTCCCGAATCATCCTGCGCCGGGCAATCCTTTCCAGCCGATGAAGGGTCACTGGGCGCCGACTGGCTTTAGGCCCGTGACGACGGACAATTCCGCGGCAACGGCAGGCTTGGCCGCCACATGGACGCTCGATTTCGGCGCCCGGCCGTCGGCCGAGCAGCAGACCTATCTGGTCGAAGCGCAGAAGGAAGGGCTCAACTCAACCCGACTCGACATCATCGCCGGGGTCACCAATGCCTATCTGAACGTACAAGGCCTCGGTCAGCAGATCATTATCGCGCAGAAGTCGCTTGCCGTTCAGAACAACACGGCGGAAATCACCAAGGCGAAACTCGAAGCCGGTTCGGTTTCGGCACTTGATTCCACCCGCGCCACCGCTCAGGCCTCGTTGACGGCAGCCGACATTCCGTCGTTGGAGCAGGCACGCCAACAGGCGATCAATCAGMTCGCCGTGCTGCTCGGCAGGGAAC
>NZ_JBFUBY010000839.1:0-539 GCF_056405515.1 Polaromonas sp. P1_G2 | reverse complement strand
CCCGTGTCGATGCCGAACCGCTGCATGCCCTCGATATTGCGGCCGTCTCGCAGCGATTTCAGATAATCGACGATCTGGGATGCGGTCCAATCGCGCGAGGGGCTTTCCATCACTTACTCCGCCATCGGTCTGAAATTGATCCATACGCTCTTCCAATCCGAATATTGACCGGACGGCAGATCCTTGAATGGGCCACATCGGCGAATGGCGCCGACTGCGGAGGCGGCGATGAATTGGACCTTGCTGGTATTCGGCTCCAGCATCACGGTCTCCACATCCAGCACCGCTCCGTCAGGCGCGAGACGCACATGAAGCATGATTCTGGACGGTCCCGGATCGTAGCCGGAAGGAAGATTCCAGCAGCGGATGATCTCCGCTTTCAACTGACTTGCAAGATTGGATTCTGCAGCCTGGGCTGAACGCCCGGCGCAAGCGGCGATAGCCAATCCCGTAAGCGCCGGAACGATGCGCATCCTATTTCTCAAGCCGTGCCAGCAGCGACGACGTATCCCAGCGATTGCCGCCCATCTGTTGCACAT
>NZ_JBFUBY010000838.1:0-539 GCF_056405515.1 Polaromonas sp. P1_G2 | reverse complement strand
CCGCGGCACTGAGCGATGGCAGCCGCCGCGACATGTGGTATCTGATCGCCAGGCCTTGGGGTTTCGCCGGCGTGCCAGGCACGGACAACGTGGAATTCTGCGTCGCAGGGCTCGACCCCTGGCATGTCTACGGCAAGGATTGCTCGACGATCCGCGACACCCTTGGCTGGTGAGGAACGACAGGATGCGACGCCTGCTCCGCGTGATGCTTGCCGGATGGACGCTGATCGCGGGCCTTGCTTTGTCGCGACCTGCCGTCGCTGTCGAATTCGATTTCTACGTTCTGTCGCTGTCCTGGTCACCGACCTGGTGTGCCGGGCATGACGCCGGCGGGCGGACGCCGCAATGCAACGGCAAGCATCGATATAGTCTCGTTGTGCATGGTCTATGGCCGCAGAACGAGCATAGCTATCCCGAGAACTGCCAGAGTTCCGAGCCGGATCGCGTGCCCAGCAATCTGATCCGCAGCCTGTACGACATCGTCCCCTCGGCGGGGCTTGCCGGACATGAATGGCGCACGCACGGCACCTGTTCCGGCC
>NZ_JBFUBY010000837.1:0-540 GCF_056405515.1 Polaromonas sp. P1_G2 | reverse complement strand
AGGCTGAGATCTGCGACGTCACGACGGCGAAGGCCTCGTGCGCTTCCGGCTGCTGCGGCTCTTCCTGCGTGAGGAAGCGAAACGCGCCGGCGACCAGGATGCGGTTGCGCTCGCCAAGCAGAGGAGGCTTCCCGAGATCGACCAGCGAACCGATGACCCTGTCGCAGATGCCGGGACGGGAGAAGAGCGGCATCAGCAGCATTTCGAGTGATCCGTCCATTTCCTCGTCGGCGATGCTCCAGGCCTTGATGAGAAGCGGCGCCTGATTGGCCAGCACGGCCTCGACGCCTAGGCGGACCTTGTGACGATTGGGCGTATGCCAGAGATCGACAAAATTTTCTCCGCGCAGCTCGCGTCCCAGTATGGCACAGACACGTGTCCCGGCGAGACGGAACTGTGGCTCGCGTTGACGGTTCGTTTCGAGAATGAAAACGTCCGGGAGAACGGTTTTCAGTTCCGCCGGGTCGATTTCTGTGCGTAAAGGCGCGGTTCTTTCGCCGCGGATACGGTTAAAGTAGGCAAAAACCGTGTGTGTCGTTC
>NZ_JBFUBY010000836.1:0-541 GCF_056405515.1 Polaromonas sp. P1_G2 | reverse complement strand
ATGCCGAGGAGCAGGGTTTCCTGGAGACGAAGGAGAGCCGGGTCACGGCGCGCGTGAGTGCCAGGATGATCGCCGCTGCAAAGGCGCGGACTGGCATCAGCTCCGATTCCGATCTGGTAAAATTCGCCCTTGCGCAACTGGCTGTCGAAGACCCGTTCAAGAAGGCGTTTCGCGAGCTGGAAGGTTCTATCGATCCAGATATCGATCTGGAGTTCTGATTTGTCCGGCTTCGATTTTGACGCAGCTTTGCGCTGGGCGCGAAGGTTTCCGAACAGCGGTTTGGCGAGGCGATCCGGCTCTGCGCTTCAGTTCTTCGATCCGCGGCAGTTCGATCAGATTCTATTGCTCGACACCTCGGTCTACATAGATCGCCTGCAAGGCAAGATTTCTGCAGAACTCCGCCATTTCCTAGAATCGAATGCCCACAGTCACTCCACAATCTCACTGCAGGAAATCATGATGACGGTCGGGGTTCTTGATCCCGAGGATATGCGCACAAGGTCAGCCGTCAGCAAGATTGGGGCACTTGTCGAATCGATCC
>NZ_JBFUBY010000835.1:0-541 GCF_056405515.1 Polaromonas sp. P1_G2 | reverse complement strand
GCCAAGAAGCTGTTCGCTTATTCGATCGTCTACCTGTTTGCGATCTTTCTCTGCCTGATGCTGGATCACTTCGGCGCTGGCCTCTATCACGCCGTTGGCGGAAGGATCTGATCATGGAAAAGGTCGAAACGATCGAACTCACCGAACGCCAGAAGCGCTCGCGCCGCAACCGTAATGTCGCGCTCGGCGTCGTGCTCGGTGCGCTGGTCATCATATTCTACGCGATCACGATCATCCGCATGGTGCCGGGAGGCCATCAGTGATGAGCGAACTGGCGTCCGTTAACGAGCCAGGCCCGAAGAAGCCGCAGCGCAACAATCTGGCGGTGCTGGTGTCGTGCCTGGTCTTCGTCGGCGTCATGGTCGGCGCCGCCTACGCTGCGGTGCCATTCTACGATCTTTTCTGCCGTGTCACCGGGTTCAACGGCACGGTGAGACGGGTCGAACAGGCCTCCGACCGTATCCTGAATGACCGGATTCGCGTCGAGTTCGACACCAATGTCGCCTCCGATCTGAACTGGGACTTCAAGCCGCTGCAGGAC
>NZ_JBFUBY010000834.1:0-541 GCF_056405515.1 Polaromonas sp. P1_G2 | reverse complement strand
GTCTTCGTGTTGATCCTGCTGATGGCGATCTGCGCGCCGCTATTGGCGCCGCACGCGCCGCAGGATCAGAACCAGGGATTGCTCCTGTTGCCGCCGGTCTGGATGGACGGCGGCCGTGACACTTTCCTGCTCGGCACCGATGCCGTTGGACGGGATATCTTGTCACGGCTGATTTACGGTGCGCGCTTCTCGCTGTTCATCGGTCTCGTCGTCGTGACGTTTTCGGTGCTTGTCGGTGTCCTTGTCGGCCTGATCTCCGGCTATTTTGGCGGCCGTATCGATACGGCCATCATGCGCGTCATGGATGTTATCCTTGCTTTTCCATCCCTGCTGCTGGCACTGGTGCTCGTTGCCATCCTCGGCACCGGCCTGACCAACGCCATGATCGCGATCTCGCTCGTCAACCAGCCGCATTTCGTTCGGCTGACGCGCGCGGCGGTGTTGACCGAACGCGGCAAGGACTATGTCGTCGGCTCGCGCGTTGCCGGCGCGGGCATGCTGCGGTTGATGTTCATCACCATCCTGCCGAACTGTCTCGCGC
>NZ_JBFUBY010000833.1:0-541 GCF_056405515.1 Polaromonas sp. P1_G2 | reverse complement strand
GTGATCTCCTCTCGGCTTTTCTCGCCCTTGCGGAAATCGGCTGCCTTGGCGCCGCGGATCAGCACGGCGAAATGATCGCCGACGGTCAGCGCATGCACGACATTGTGGGTGATGAAGATCACCGCAATGCCTTTTTGCCGCGCCTGCAGGACGATCCGCAGCACATGCGCCGCCTCTTTCACGCCGAGCGCCGCTGTGGGTTCGTCGAGGATCAGCACATTGGCGCCGAAATGCACTGCGCGTGCGATCGCCAGCGCCTGGCGCTCGCCGCCGGAAAGGCSGCCGACCAGGCGGTCGCCATCATCGATGCGGGTGATGCCGAGTTCGCGCATTTCCTTGAGGGCGATCTCGTTGGCCCGCTTGCGATCGTAGACGGTGAATGGTCCGACCCGCCTTGTCGGTTCCGCGCCGACGAAGAACGAACGCCCGATGCTCATCAGAGGAAGGTGCCGCCGAACTGGTGGACGGTGGCGATCCCATGCTCGCTTGCTTCCCTGGGGCCTTCGAACTCGACTGCCTTGCCACCGACTTCCATAGTGCC
>NZ_JBFUBY010000832.1:0-541 GCF_056405515.1 Polaromonas sp. P1_G2 | reverse complement strand
AGCTGACGCTACGGCATGCCGCAGCGGTAAAGGATTTTCTCGCCAGGGAGAAGCTTGGCTATCAGGATGTCGATCTTATCGGCTTTCACGGCCAGACGGTGCTGCACCGGCCGCATCAGGCGCTGACGGTGCAGATTGGCGATGGGCCGCTGCTTGCGCGTGAAACCGGCATTCCCGTCATCTACGACATGCGCGCCAACGACATGGCCCATGGCGGGCAGGGCGCACCGCTGGTGCCGGCCTATCATGCGGCGCTGGCGGCGGGGATTGCCGAATTTGCCGGGCGTCCGGCAATGTTCGTCAATATCGGCGGGATTTCCAATCTCACCTATATCGGTTCCGATGGTTGCATCGTCGCTTACGATTCTGGTCCGGGCAATACGCTGATCGACCAATGGGTGGAGGCCCAGGCTGGACTGGCGTTCGATGAGGGAGGCGCAATTGCTTCGCGTGGGAGGATGGTCACGGCAATGGCCGACCGTTACCTGGCGCATCCGTTCTTCACGTCGAATATGCGTATCTCGCTAGATCGCAACGATTT
>NZ_JBFUBY010000831.1:0-542 GCF_056405515.1 Polaromonas sp. P1_G2 | reverse complement strand
GTGTCGGCTCGAACGGCGCCGACATCAGCCAACTGGCTTCGGTTTGGCAGTCCAGGCTGCCGACCACGGCTTTTGCAGCGCCGGATGCGCCGCATCGGTCGAGTTACGGCAATGGCTATCAATGGTTCAGCGTCGTCGGCGTGACCGAAGAAAATCGTCCTGGGCGAATCGTCGAGGCGCGCGCTTCCTTCGATGGGACGGTCGAGCAGGTGCTCGACGAGCATGGTTTTGCCGATCGTCTCGACAGGGTTGCCTTTGTCGGTTTTTCGCAGGGCACGATCATGTCGCTCGACGCCATCGCTTCCGGGCGCTGGCCTGTCGCCGGCGTCGTCGGCTATTCCGGCCGCCTCGCCTCACCGCCGCCCCTGAAGCCTTCGCGGGATATTCGGGTGCTGCTGGTGCATGGCGATGGGGATGCGGTGATTCCGGTCGGTGAGACACCGGCGGCGACCGCGTCGCTGCAGGCGCTCGGCGTGCCGGTGGAAATGCATATCCTGCCTGGCATAGGCCATACGATCGACAGCAAGGGAGCGGCACTGGGC
>NZ_JBFUBY010000830.1:0-542 GCF_056405515.1 Polaromonas sp. P1_G2 | reverse complement strand
CGTCAAGGTTGGCGAAGAAGTCGAGATCGTCGGCATTCGTCCGACCACCAAGACGACCGTGACCGGCGTTGAAATGTTCCGCAAGCTGCTCGACCAGGGCCAGGCTGGCGACAACATCGGCGCGCTGCTGCGTGGCGTGACCCGTGACGGCGTCGAGCGTGGTCAGATCCTGTGCAAGCCGGGTTCGGTCAAGCCGCACAAGAAGTTCAAGGCGGAAGCCTACATCCTGACGAAGGAAGAGGGTGGCCGTCATACGCCGTTCTTCACCAACTATCGTCCGCAGTTCTACTTCCGCACGACGGACGTGACGGGYATCGTCACGCTKCCGGAAGGCACGGAAATGGTCATGCCGGGCGACAACGTKGCCGTTGACGTCGAGCTGATCGTTCCGATCGCGATGGAAGAGAAGCTGCGCTTCGCTATCCGCGAAGGCGGCCGTACCGTCGGCGCCGGCATCGTCGCCTCCATCGTCGAGTAATCGACGAACAATATCGAATTGAAGAAAGGCCCTGCGGGAAACTGCGGGGCCTTTTGTTTTGGGC
>NZ_JBFUBY010000829.1:0-543 GCF_056405515.1 Polaromonas sp. P1_G2 | reverse complement strand
CCTGCGTATCATGCAGATGCTCCCGGCCATTGGTGAAGGCCACGGCGCCAGCTTCCTTGAGCAGGCCGATCTCGGTCATCTCTCCGCCGGCCAGTCCCTTGGTCAGGGCTGCGGCCGGATAGATGTTGACCGGGGAGGCGTCGCGGGCATTCTTGCGGACGAATTCGACCAGGGCGACATCGTCGATCACCGGGTCTGTATCGGGCATCATGATGAAGGACGTGATGCCACCTGCCGCGGCGGCCTTGCCGGCCGAGGCGATGGTTTCGCGGTGCTCGCCGCCGGGTTCGCCGGTGAAGACCGAGGCGTCGATCAGGCCGGGGACGGCGAGGAGATTGCTGCAATCGCGCACGACTGCACCGCCGGGCGCGCCCTGGTTCAACGCCTCGCGGCCAGCAGCCTCGATCTTGCCATCGCGTATGATGATCGTGCCGGTCTCGTCGAGGTTACGCGACGGGTCGACGATGCGGGCGTTCTGGAGGACGGTGACGGCGCTCATACGCGTTCTCCCAGATTCTCGTTGACCAGCAGGGCCTCCATGAC
>NZ_JBFUBY010000828.1:0-543 GCF_056405515.1 Polaromonas sp. P1_G2 | reverse complement strand
CTTCTTCCCCTTCGCCGACGGGTTGCTGTCGGTGATCGGCGCCGGCGCCACGGCGGTCATCCAACCTGGCGGCTCGATGCGCGACCAGGAGGTGATCGATGCCGCCGATGCGCATGGCGTCGCCATGGTGTTTACCGGAATGCGGCATTTCCGGCATTAAGACTGTTCGCTCAAGAACTTGCGCGAAATAAAATAGCCTGCGATGAAAATCCAATCGCAGGCTATTTATTTTCCTCTTTTGCTGGATAAGGCGTAAACGCCATGATCGCCAGTCCAATGACAAAAAACGCGATCAGCGAAGCCATGCCGACGCGCGCCGATCCGGTCAACGCAATCAAGATGCTGTTGACCAGTGTGGCCATGAATCCCGTCGCGCGGCCTGAAAAGGCATAGATGCCGAAATAGCGGCCGGCTTCGTCGATGTCGACGATACGCGCCAGGTAGGAACGCGATGAGGCCTGTGCAGGGCCGAAGACCAGGCCGATCAATGCACCATAGACAATGTAGACCTTTTCCGCCGCGGTGCCGAACAGACCGCCGCTG
>NZ_JBFUBY010000827.1:0-544 GCF_056405515.1 Polaromonas sp. P1_G2 | reverse complement strand
CCACATCGGGATCGTCGGTGGTGGAGGCGTAGGTGATGTAGTTGGAAATCCGGTTGCGGAAATAGCCGATCTTGGCATAAGCGGTATCGCCGGGCCTGATGAGATCGTCGCCGCGCAGGTTGACGCCGATGTCCAGGCCCTTCTGCCGCTCTGGCACGAGATCGGGATTGTTCTGGATCGGGTCGCCGGTGCCGTCGAAATTATGCCCGCCGGGATAGAACATCTCCGAGGCCGTCGGCGGCCGCATCGTATAAGCATAGGTAGCGTAGAACTGCAGCCAGTCCTTTGGCGTCACCGTGACGCCGATCTTCGGATTCCAGTTGCCGCCGTCGCGGGTGAGCGATGGCCCGGTGCAGTTGCCGACATGGTCCGCCGCGCAGCCATCGTCTCCCGGCTCCGGATAGCTGGTGACGCCATTCAGGTTCCAATAATCGTAGCGGATGCCTGTGGTCAGCCCAAAAATGCCGCGCGTCAGCGTCGTATCGAGGAAGCCACCGCTTTTGATCAGGGTTCCATCGGGATTGGCGCCGCGCGCGTCATTGGC
>NZ_JBFUBY010000826.1:0-544 GCF_056405515.1 Polaromonas sp. P1_G2 | reverse complement strand
GTCCACGCATGCGTTGGGACGAGCGGCGCGCGGCGAGGGGAGAACAGAAATGGAGAGGCGGCCAGGGCTGTCATGATCTTCTTCGATTGGACTGCATTCGACCACTAGATCGTCTGGAGAGGGAGTTTATTCCCGGCGAAATCAATTTTTTCAAATTTATTTTGAGGCCAAGAATTCGAAAATCGAGTGTAGAAGAAATAGTGACGTCTTTTCAATTGGTTGTAATTTTTCCTCAAGCCGTCGGGAATATTCGGACCCAGTCTTCGATCTTGTTCGTCAGTGGCCGCACCGAGGCAATTCCGGTGCCCACCCAAAGAGGAGATGCGAATATGTTCGATATGTCACGCCGCACATTTCTCGGCGCTGCTGCTGCCGGTGCCGCCTTCGGTCTTGCCGGCCAGCTGGAATTCATTCCGCCCGCTTATGCCGCCTCGCCGCTGGAACCGGCGGTCGGCCACTACAAATACAAGGTCGGCTCAATCGAGGTGACCGCGATCTATGACGGCATCTGGCGCAAGCCGCATGACCCGATGTTCATCAAGAA
>NZ_JBFUBY010000825.1:0-544 GCF_056405515.1 Polaromonas sp. P1_G2 | reverse complement strand
ATCTATGACTCGATGATCGTTGCGGCGGCTATCAAAACAGGCTGTGAATTCGTTGTGACTGAAGACCTTCAGCATGGCCAAGTTATCGATGGGGTGGTCACCGTGTTCGATCCGTATAAATGATTGGCTCACCGTTCGCTGAGCGTCCGCTTCACCGCCTCGTTCCAGCCCTTGATTTTCGCCTTCCGCACCTTCTCGTCCATTGCCGGCTCAAAGCTGCGGTCCAGCGCCCAGGCCTTGGTGAAACCTTCGGCATCCGGCCAAACGCCGGCGCGGGAGCCGGCAAGCCAGGCGGCGCCCAGCGCGGTGGTTTCCAATATCTTCGGCCGGTCGACGGGGGCGTCGAGGATGTCGGCGAGCGCCTGCATGGTCCAGTCGGAGGCCACCATGCCGCCGTCGACGCGCAGTACGGTTTCGTGTTCGTCGCTCTTCCAGTCCTTGTGCATGGCGTCGACCAGGTCGCGAGTCTGGTAGCAGACGGATTCGAGTGCAGCGCGGGCGATTTCGGCCGGGCCGGAATTGCGGGTCAGGCCGTAGATGGCGC
>NZ_JBFUBY010000824.1:0-544 GCF_056405515.1 Polaromonas sp. P1_G2 | reverse complement strand
GCCCGAACGGGCTTTTCGGAGCTAAAGCATGAATGCGCTGACCTTGCGCGCCATTCCGTTCGCGCTCTTCCTTGTCTTCGTGGCCCTCGGTCCGATGCTGATGAGCGATGGCAATCTGCATCTCATGACCGAGATGTTCGTGGTCATCATCATCGCCTCGATGTGGAACCTCTTGGCCGGCTATGCCGGGCTGATGTCGCTTGGCCACCAGATGTATTTCGGCGCCGGCGGCTATGTGCTCTACCTCTTCGCCAATGCCACCGGCCTCCATCCCTATCTGGGGCTGATTGCCGCCTTCCTGTTCGGCGGTGCGGCGGCGGCCTTGATTGCACCGATGCTCTTCCGGCTGCGCGATGCCTATTTCGCCATTGCCAGCTGGGTGCTGGCGGAAATGGTGTCGATCGCCGTGCAGAAGACGGATGCGCTCGGCGGCATTACCGGTGTTTCGCTCACCGATATGTCGGTGATCGATTTTGCCCTGTTCGAGTCGCAGATGTTCGTCATCGGAGCGATCATGGTGCTGGCGGCGGTGCTGGACAGCCTG
>NZ_JBFUBY010000823.1:0-545 GCF_056405515.1 Polaromonas sp. P1_G2 | reverse complement strand
GATCTCGCGCGCGAAGTGATGGAAGCCAAGCGCGAAGCCAAGGCTGCCTTCGGCAAGGATGAGGTCTACCTCGAAAAGCTGGTCGAGCGCGCCCGCCATGTCGAAAGCCAGGTGCTGGGCGACACGCATGGCAATGTCGTGCACCTCTTCGAACGCGACTGTTCGGTTCAACGGCGCAATCAGAAAGTCGTTGAGCGTGCGCCGGCGCCCTATCTCACCGAGGAACAGCGCGCCGAGCTCGCCTCCTACTCGCTGAAGATCGCCGAGGCTACCAACTATATCGGCGCCGGCACCGTCGAATATCTGATGGATATGCAGAGCGGCAAATTCTACTTCATCGAGGTCAATCCGCGCATCCAGGTCGAGCACACCGTCACCGAAATGGTGACCGGCATCGACATCGTCAAAGCCCAGATCCATATTCTCGACGGTTTCGCCATCGGCACGCCGGAATCGGGCGTACCGAAGCAGGCCGATATCCGGCTCAACGGCCATGCGCTGCAATGTCGCATCACCACCGAGGACCCTGAGCAGAACTTCATCCC
>NZ_JBFUBY010000822.1:0-545 GCF_056405515.1 Polaromonas sp. P1_G2 | reverse complement strand
ATCTGACGGTTGGAGCCGTGCAGGTGACGGTGGTGCTGGTCGCGGCAAAACTGTTGTTCCGCATTCCCTTTGTCGGATCGCTCGGCTTGCTGCTGATGGCTGTGTTCGCCTTCGTGCTGGCGCTGGTGCTACTCGGCTACACGATCTCGACGGTCGCGAGCTCGCAGATGCAGGCCATGCAATTGACCTTCTTCTTCTTCCTGCCGTCGATCCTGCTTTCCGGCTTCATGTTTCCGTTCCGCGGCATGCCGGTCTGGGCGCAATGGATCGGCGAGATTTTTCCGCTCACCCATTTCATCCGCATCATTCGCGCCGTGATGCTGAAGGGGGCGGCCTGGGCGGACGTGTCGTTCGAAGTTGGGATCCTGGCAGTGTTCATCCTTGCCTATGCCGGTCTGGCGCTGCTGCGCTTCCGGCGAACGCTGGATTGACGGCGTTTCTGCGGCAGCCTCTCTGGCCATCTCGATTTCAATGGAGAAATCGTCCGGGCGCCGCTTTGACTTTATCTTCTCGTCGCATCCTCGCCGACGATTTGAGGTGCGGAG
>NZ_JBFUBY010000821.1:0-545 GCF_056405515.1 Polaromonas sp. P1_G2 | reverse complement strand
GCCAGGCGCTACAGCATCAGGCGGAATTGAACCTCYCCTATTCGAAGGTGATCGCGCCCATCGATGGCGTCGTCGGCAACCGCACGCTGCGCACCGGGCAATATGTCCAGGCCGGCACGCAGTTGATGACCATCGTGCCGACGCAGGATGCCTATGTCGTCGCCAATTTCAAGGAAACGCAACTGACCGACGTCCGGCCGGGACAGGCTGTCGATATCGAAGTCGATATGTTCCCCGGCCAGGTCTATCACGGCCATGTCGACAGCATTGCGCCGGCCAGCGGCCAGGAATTCGCGCTGCTGCCGCCGGACAACGCGACCGGCAATTTCACCAAGGTCGTACAGCGCATCCCGGTCAGGATCATCCTTGATCGCAATGCCGCGATCTCGAATCTGTTGCGGCCCGGCATGTCGGTTGAGCCGAGCATCGATACCAGAACGTAAGACAGAAACCTTTGACCCGTGGTCGGGGAGGATCAAGTCATGTYGAACAGTGCAATCACGACTGATGTCCAGGTGCGTCCCGCCTCTGCCGCTCCGAAAGCC
>NZ_JBFUBY010000820.1:0-546 GCF_056405515.1 Polaromonas sp. P1_G2 | reverse complement strand
TGCTAGGATAGTCAGAGCCGCTGTCTATCTGCTTGAGTGCATTTTCAAGCCGGTGATGCCCAAGTCTGGCGTAAAACTCGGATATGTCGCATATCACAACGAATTTATGATCCTGCGAAAGCTCAAGCGACCTCTTCATGAAACTCTGAAATCCAAAGTTTGTATTGAATAACGCGCCTGTTTTCTTGTCTACAGATAACCGGTAAGAAAATACGCATTGCTCCTTTACGGGAATGCGTGCTTCTTCTATTTTTTTGCGAAGTATCAGGACACATGCCAGAAAATACGCGTTCCAAATGTAATCTATTTGCGTGGCCCAACGGAAACCAAAATAGCTGACTGGAGCTAATGAATTAACGTTTAGTGGCGAGAATCTCGCGAGATATGTCTCAAAATTTTCATTATATTCTACAATTGTCGCAACAATATCTTCAAAGTTGTCTTGAAAAACAAACCTTTCAAACGGAAAAGGAAAAATGTCAGTGTCCCCGTGGTGAATTACATTCCTGACTGCTAATTTTGCTGCGTTTTCGAAATCTGTTTTGT
>NZ_JBFUBY010000819.1:0-546 GCF_056405515.1 Polaromonas sp. P1_G2 | reverse complement strand
AAGCGGCCGGCTTCGCAGAGCCTGTCGGCGATATCGACATAGCGGTCGGCGGGATCGCATGTTGCTGCCTGGCGTTTGCGACGCGCCCAGGCGATTTCGAGCCCGGCCATGTCGAAGACCGCGAATGGCCCCATGGCCATGCCGAAACCTTCCATAGCAGCATCGATCTCGGCCGGGGAGGCGCCATCCTCGACCAGGAATTCCGCCTCACGCCGGTATGCGGAAAAGATGCTGTTGCCGATAAAACCCTCGGTGACCCCGGAGACGATCGCCAGCTTGCCGAGTTTCCTGGCGACAGCCAGACCGGTTGCCAGCACATCCGGCGCGGTTCTGGCGCAGCGCACCACTTCCATGAGGCGCATGATATTGGCGGGCGAAAAGAAATGCAGGCCGAGCATACGTTCCGGATGGGCTGTTGCGGCAGCAATCTGGTCCGGATCGAGATAGGATGTGTTGGTGGCCAGAATTGCATCTGGCCGGACGATGCCGTCGAGCTTGCGGAAAAGCTCGGTCTTGACGGTCATGTCGTCAAAGACTGCTTCGATC
>NZ_JBFUBY010000818.1:0-547 GCF_056405515.1 Polaromonas sp. P1_G2 | reverse complement strand
GATCAGCACGGTCTTGCCCGGGTTGAGAAGCTTGGCGGTCTCGGCCATGAAATGCACGCCGGCCAGTACGATCACGTCCGCCTCGACCTGCATGGCTTTGCGGGCAAGTGCGAGGCTGTCGCCGACGATATCGGCCACTCCATGGAAGATTTCGGGCGTCTGGTAATTATGCGCGAGGATCACCGCGTTGCGTTTGCGTTTCAGGTCGAGGATCGCCGCGATGTCCTCCTCGTGAAACATCCATTCGGCTTTGGGAACGACACGGCTGACGCGGTCGTAGAGCGAAGACAGTGAAACTGCGGGTGACATAGGCGCCTCCTATATACTCAGATTGAGTATTAGTCGGATAGAGACATATTCTCGATTTGAGAATATGTCAAACCCGCGAAAGTGGTAATTTAGTTCCAGCGAATTCGCGTTCTTCCCGCACGCTGCGCCTGAAGCGGAACAGCTTCGCTGGCCGGCCCCCGGTCTCGCTTTCGCTCTCGCCGGTTTCCTCGACGAGATCGTGCTGTTCGATTAGTCGGCGGAAGTTGGGTTTGTAGAG
>NZ_JBFUBY010000817.1:0-547 GCF_056405515.1 Polaromonas sp. P1_G2 | reverse complement strand
GGCCTGACGTTGGACCGCCGGCCGCTCGGCATTGTATCCGGCGATCTCCCCCTGGATTTTCGCCAGCCGGGTCTCGTCCGGCATGTAATGTTGCGGATCGCTCAGGCTGTCCATCTGTTCAATTCCGGGAATACCGAAGCCATGCGTTACATTCACGCACCAGCGGAGCTCTTTATTCATGGTTCATGTCTGGCAGCATCGGCAAGCAGCAAGAGCGCCTCCGAAGACAACGCGGATATGAAGCGCCAGCAGCAGCCGACCATATCCGCAGGCAACAACCACCATCTGCACGMAAAAAAATACACGCCTCTCTTTACATCAATTGCATTCATGCCATAGTCATTTTCAATCATTGCTTGCGGGAGGGGAGTCCACATGTTCGGTTCACAAGTTCTTGATACGGGGATCGGTCTGGCGCTGTTGTTCGCCTTCATGAGCCTCATCGCAACCAGTCTGAACGAAGCTATCGAAACTATAGTGAAAGCGCGCGCCAAGCAGCTGGAACAAGGCATTCGCAACATTCTTGACGACCCGCATGGGACTGAGG
>NZ_JBFUBY010000816.1:0-548 GCF_056405515.1 Polaromonas sp. P1_G2 | reverse complement strand
TTTCTGCCTCCAGTTCCGTTATGTTTCTTATATGTTCTATTAATGTTCCGTAGTCAACGCTATCCACAGGGGCAAGGTTAAAAAAGTATTGATGAAATGCGGAGCGAGCGACCGGCCCTGGAGGCGATCGCGACAAAGGACATAGGCCCACGCCCCCGCGATTAGACCGGACGGTCAGGGAGATAGAGCGGAGGAAGCCTGAAGTCCGTCAGCGTCGGTCAGAAGCGGAAGTTCAAACCGATCTGCGCGACGGGATAAAAGGTAAACTTGGAGATGCGGTCGCGTTCACGGTCGATCTCGCGGTCGATCTGGCCTTTGGTGAAACCGAATTTTTCAGCATGCGAATCGACGCTCAGGCTTGGCGAGCCGGCATAGAGCGCGCCTAGATCGAAACTGAGCGAGGTGCGCTCGTTAATCTGGGCGGAATAGCCGATGCCGAGATAGGGCTGGATGGCATTCTGGCGCGCCGTGTAGGTGGTCAGCGGATCGTCGATGACGATGCTGAAATGCTTGCCGCGCTTGACGAGGTTCTTCATCCGGCCATTAAC
>NZ_JBFUBY010000815.1:0-548 GCF_056405515.1 Polaromonas sp. P1_G2 | reverse complement strand
CCCTTGACCGGAGCCGCGATCGAGACCACCCAGCCGAAAGTCGGCGCGCTGATCCGCGCCCGCCGCCGGCAGCTTGGCATGACGCTGCAGGAAATCTGCGATGCCGCCGGCATCTCGCTCGGCTATCTCTCCCAGGTCGAGCGCGACCAGGCGACGCCCTCGCTCGGCACGATGGCGCAAATCGCCCGCAGCCTCGATGTCGGCATGGACTATTTCATCGCTACGCCGAGCGTCGAGAGCGCGCTGACCCGCGGCGCCGAGCGCGAAAAATTCTCCGTTGACGGCTCATCCGTTCTCTATGAACGGATCGCCACCGATTTTGCCGGCAATATCCTGTCTTCGTTCGTGCTCAATGTGCCACCGGGCTACCGCTCCGAGACGGTCAGTCATGAGGGCGAGGAGATCCTCTACGTGCTCGAAGGCACGATCCAGCAGCGGCTTGATGACGAGGAAATCACTATGACTGCCGGCGACAGCCTGCATTTCCGCGGCAACCGCCCACATGCCTGGTGGAACGATTCCGGCAAGCCGGCACGATTGCTGTGGAC
>NZ_JBFUBY010000814.1:0-548 GCF_056405515.1 Polaromonas sp. P1_G2 | reverse complement strand
CTGCTCGCCTCGCTGCTCGACCAAGGCCGCAAATGCTTCAGCGGCAGCTTGAGCCTGCGGACCATTCGCATCGAGGGCGAGGCCGGCCGGCGGCGCTCGTCGGCCGGAGACGGCGATCTTGCTCGGCCATGGGACGATCGACACCGCCACGGGTGGCGCATGCGGCACGGGATAGATTTCGGCGCCGCGTTTGAGCGCGGCATTGCCGCCGACGAGCTTTGTCGGCGCGATGAAAATCGGGATGGCGCTGCCGTCGCTCAGGGCGACGTAGGCGCTGGTGGCGCCGTCCGTCCAGTGGCGGAAGGGCCAGCTCAGCGCATGCACCGCAATCGTCCAGGTGTCGCCCGGGGCCAGTTCGAAATTGTCCGGCGGCAGGAATTCGGTGAAATTGGAAAGGCGCCGGCCGATCGCGCCGCCTTCGATCGGAAGGGCCAGCTCAGCGCATGCACCGCAATCGTCCAGGTGTCGCCCGGGGCCAGTTCGAAATTGTCCGGCGGCAGGAATTCGGTGAAATTGGAAAGGCGCCGGCCGATCGCGCCGCCTTCGAT
>NZ_JBFUBY010000813.1:0-548 GCF_056405515.1 Polaromonas sp. P1_G2 | reverse complement strand
GCCGGAATATAGCGTCGTCGACAAAGCCTTGGTCAGATTGCCATTGTCGTAGCGGCCCTGGCTCAAATAGATGTTCATTGCCACCGTATAGGCACAGGGTGCCGGCTGTAGATCGGGGCAGGTACTATTGTGGTCGTTATAGATGTCGTGCGACACGATCAGCATGACCAGATCGTCGAGACCATCTCCATTCAGGTCACCGAACTCGCAATACGAATAGTTCGTCTCCGATTCACCCAAAGGGCCTCCTGGGCAGCTGACGCCGACAGCGAGCATTGCGATCTCATTTGCAGTCGCACCGGGCAGACGTCGCTTGACTTCGATGCCACTCTGGCGCGCGAACACCTGTTCATCCCGGCCATCGTCATAGAAGTTCGCCGTACCGAGGCTGCCCGCCTGACCACTGTCATTGGTCGTTGCCAGATTGTCGCGACCATTGCCATCGAAGTCGGCAACCTGCGTCATCAGATAGTCTTCGCCGCATTGCGTATGCAGGGCATCGCTTGCTGGGATATCCGTCGCGCAGGTTTGCGGCGTTACTTTGAAGG
>NZ_JBFUBY010000812.1:0-549 GCF_056405515.1 Polaromonas sp. P1_G2 | reverse complement strand
CTTATAGGTCGAGCTGCCGACCTTGCCGGTCACCCGGTAGGTGGTGTTGCCGATCACGCCGCGCGGCGAGGCAAATTGCTTCGACAGCCTGCGCCAGCCGCCGGCGGCAATGATGGAGAATATGAAGGTGAGCAGGGCCATGGTGAAGCAGGGCACCAGCACGAAGATCAGCAGAATGATGTAGACCACCGGAAAATCGTCGTGATGCATGTGCCCTCCGCCCCCAAAAGAAAATGGCGGGCCAGGCCCGCCATTCGGTCACTTATTTCTTGGCCTTCAAAACATCGACGCCCGGCAATGGCTTGCCTTCCATCCATTCGAGGAAGGCGCCGCCTGCCGTCGACACATAGGAGAGATCGTCGGCGACGCCGGCATGGTTGAGAGCCGACACCGTATCGCCGCCGCCCGCCACGGAGACGAGCTTGCCGGCCTTGGTCTCGTCGGCCGCGAATTTCGCCACGGCAACCGTTGCCGCATCGAAGGGGGCGATTTCGAAGGCGCCGAGCGGGCCGTTCCAGACCAGCGTCTCGGCTTTGCCGATCCATTGCT
>NZ_JBFUBY010000811.1:0-550 GCF_056405515.1 Polaromonas sp. P1_G2 | reverse complement strand
GCTTCAAGGTGGGCGACCATGTATCCGTGGCGCCGAACAGCGGCTGCGGCCACTGCGCCAGCTGCCTTGCCGGCGATCCCGCCTGGTGCGCGCAAATGGTGCTGATCGGCGGTGGCTATGCGCAATACACCGCCGTCACCGGCCGCCAGTGCCGCAAGCTTCCTGTCGGGATCAGCGCCGCCGATGGCGCTCTGGCGGAACCTTTGTCGGTGGCGCTGCACGGCCTGATGCAGGCAAAGATGCAGCAGGGCGACAAGGTGCTGATCGTCGGCGCCGGCGCGATCGGCCTTGCCGTCGCCTTCTGGGCACGGCGGCTGGGTGCGGGCCGTGTCGCGGTAACCGACCTGCACAGCTTTCAAGAGCAGCGGGCAATGGAACTCGGCGCCAGCGCCTTCGTCACCTCGGATGCCGAGCTTCAGCCGAACATCGAGACAGCGCTCGGCGGCCTGCCCGACATCGTCTTCGAATGCGTCGGCAAGCCGGGCCTGATCGACCATTGCATCGGCCTCGTCCGGCCGAGAGGCAAAGTCGTCGTGCTCGGGCTCTGCAC
>NZ_JBFUBY010000810.1:0-550 GCF_056405515.1 Polaromonas sp. P1_G2 | reverse complement strand
GAATGTACCCTGGCATTGACGGTTGATGGATTCGTTCACACCAATTTGCTAAAAGACTTTGATACCGCGACACAGCGCTATGAGCACGCTTTGTCGATCAATCCCAGCGAGTCGATGGCATGGCTTCTGATGGGAACGCTTCATGCATTCAGGGGCGAGGGAGAAGTTGCACTCAAGGCCAGCGAAAGAGCCCTGGGCCTGTCCCCATTGGATCCGATCCGCTATTTTTACGATGCCTTGGCAGCTTCTGCCGCAATTTCAGCGGGAAATTACCCGCGAGCCATTGAGTTGGCAAAGCGATCCCTGAGGGTCAACCGCACCCACACGTCAACCCTGCGCGCTCTCGCAATTGCGCAGTCGCTCGATGGGCAAGTGGAAGAAGCCAAAAAGACCGTCACTCAGCTTCTGTTGCTGGAACCTACATTGACTGTGACCAGCTTTTTGCAACGGTCCCCGAGTAGTCGATTTGAGATGGGGCGGATTTGCGCAGATGCACTGAGCGTCGCGGGCTTACCTGCATAGTTTTTTCATACAAATAAGAGGAGAAGGA
>NZ_JBFUBY010000809.1:0-550 GCF_056405515.1 Polaromonas sp. P1_G2 | reverse complement strand
GCCTTGCATTCAGCGCGATTTGCCTGTTGTCTGCAGCAAACAAGGAGGGAGTTTGCCATGCGCCATCTGGTCTTTGCTACACTGATCGCCATACCCTTGCCCGCGCTGGCCGCCGAGCAGTGCGATCATTGGACGGCCGGGATGCAGGAGGATGAAGGCGGCAGCGTCATGACTGCAAGCATCTGCGCCCCAGCCGGCAAGGACAAGGCCTACCTTTCCTTGACCTGCGGCGAACCGGGAAAACTCTCCATCCGCTTCCTGCCTGCCCCGACGAAGGGGYTCCCGCCAGGTGACAATTTCAAGGGCAAGCTCGAATTCTCGCTTGACCTGAAAATGTTCGACCTGCCCTCTGTCTACGAGGAGATGGATGGCGCCCTGGCCACGGACACAGAGATCGGCGCCCCCATGGTCGATATGTTGCAGCACGAGAAGCAAGTCACGGTTTCGGAAACCAGCGACCACGGGCCGGACGCGACCTTCTCCTTGAAGGGCTCGCGCGCCGCTTTCCAGAAACTCATCGCCGACTGCAAGAAATGACCATGACACCTGC
>NZ_JBFUBY010000808.1:0-550 GCF_056405515.1 Polaromonas sp. P1_G2 | reverse complement strand
CTCATCCTCGGCATGATCGGCGGGGCGTTTTATGCGTCGATCCCGGCGCTTTTGAAGACAAAATTCAACACCAACGAAATCCTCACCAGCCTGATGCTGGTCTATATCGCGCAGCTTTTCCTCGACTATCTCGTGCGTGGCCCCTGGCGCAATCCGGAAGGCCAGAATTTTCCCGAAAGCCGGACATTCAATCCATCGGCCGTCCTGCCGCCCATCTGGGAGGATTCGGGCAACGCGCATTGGGGTTTCGTCTTTGCCATCGTCGCCTGCATCCTGCTCTGGTTCATGATGGAATTCATGCTGAAGGGCTATCAGATCAAGGTTCTGGGCCAGTCATCGCGGGCAGGGCGGTTTGCCGGTTTTTCCGCCTCGGGCATGGTGTGGTTCTCGATGCTGCTCTCCGGCGCGCTGGCCGGCCTTGCCGGCATCTGCGAAGTGTCTGGTGTCATGGGTCAACTGCAGCCGTCGATCTCGCCCGGTTATGGCTTCACCGCCATCATTGTCGCCTTCCTCGGTCGGCTCAATCCGCTGGGTGTGATCGTGTCCGGGC
>NZ_JBFUBY010000807.1:0-550 GCF_056405515.1 Polaromonas sp. P1_G2 | reverse complement strand
CCCATATGATAGCCGTGGAAGGCGTCAGTCAGGCCATCCTTGATCATCGTGTCGATCATCTTGAAGTCGCCCATCTTCACGCCGGAGCGCAGATGCTGGCAATGCGGCGCCATGGACATCGATTCCATGCCGCCGGCGACGATGATGTTCGCATCACCGCTGACGATCTGCTGCATGCCCAGCGCCACGGCGCGCAGTCCGGAGCCGCAGAGCTGGTTGATGCCGATGGCGGTCTTCTCGACCGGGATGCCGGCCAGGACGGCGGACTGGCGAGCCGGATTCTGGCCTTCACCGGCCTGCAGCACCTGGCCGAGGATGACCTCGTCGACTTCCGCTGCCTCGACATTGGCGCGCTCGAGTACGCCCTTGATGACGGCAATGCCGAGCTCATGCGCCGGCGTATTGGCGAAGCTGCCGTTGAATGAGCCGACCGCGGTGCGGGCCGCGCTGGCGATGACGATGGACGGGCTGCTCATGGTATTTCCTCCGTGTAATTTAGCGTGACAGTGGCAAACGGCCGTAGAGCTGTCAATGACGTGCAATTGCGACG
>NZ_JBFUBY010000806.1:0-551 GCF_056405515.1 Polaromonas sp. P1_G2 | reverse complement strand
GGCAAACTCGGCGGCCAGGCGCAGGTGCCGGGCGTCGCCGGCACCTGGAAGGACCTGACTGACACCGTCAACGTTATGGCCGCCAACCTCACTGAACAGGTGCGCGGCATCGTCAAGGTCGTCACCGCTGTCGCCAACGGCGACCTCAAGCAGAACCTGACCGTCGCCTCCAAGGGCGAGGTCGCCGCACTGGCCGAAACCATCAACAACATGACCAACACGCTTGCCACCTTCGCCGATCAGGTGACCTCGGTGGCACGCGAAGTCGGCGTCGAAGGCCGCCTCGGCGGCCAGGCCAATGTGCCGGGCACTGCCGGCACCTGGAAAGACCTGACCGGCAAYGTCAACCTGCTTGCCGCCAACCTGACCACCCAGGTCCGCGCCATCGCCGAAGTGGCAACCGCCGTCACCAAGGGTGATCTGACACGCTCGATCCAGGTCGAGGCACGCGGCGAAGTCGCCGAGCTCAAGGACAATATCAACACCATGATCGGCAATCTCCGTCTGACGACGGAGCGTAACACCGAGCAGGATTGGCTGAAGACCAACCT
>NZ_JBFUBY010000805.1:0-551 GCF_056405515.1 Polaromonas sp. P1_G2 | reverse complement strand
GTCGAACAGCATGGCATTGACCACGATATTCCTGACCGCGACACGGTAGATCATGCCGGCGAAGGCGTAAATGACAACGAGCGGCAAGACCACGCCGTAGACCGCCAGGATGATGAACATCGCCGCTTGCCTGCCGGAGGGGTCGTCGGTACGCTGGAGGAAACTGTCGAGCATCGGATAGGCGACCAGCAAGGCGACGAAGCCCATGACAACCAGGCCGACGATGACCATCACCGCGGGCGGGATGAGCGCTCTGTAGATCGCCCCGAGCTTCGGATCGGTGGAGAAGGGCCGGTCGCCGTAGCGCAGATGGTTGAAGATGTAGCGGCTCGCCCAGCGGCTGGCGAGCGGCGCGAGGATACCGAGCGTCAGCACCGAGACAACGCCGCCGAGTATGATCGACGTGAACGCATCCCATTTGTTGCCGGTGAAATCGAAACGTACATTGCGATAGCTCGTCACCCGGGCATTGAACCTGAAACTGCGGACGATGAAAAATGGCAGGAGCGCCGCGAACACGAAAGGCGTGATGGCGCCGGCGAGCGGTACGG
>NZ_JBFUBY010000804.1:0-551 GCF_056405515.1 Polaromonas sp. P1_G2 | reverse complement strand
ATTGAACGGTCCCTCCGGCGCGTCGTCGAACATGGCCGGATCGACGACGATCGCGCCGGCATAGATCACGCCCTGTCCCGCATCGGGCCGGTAGCGCACCAGTCGGCCATCGTCCAGCAGCGAGAAATCGATCTTGCCGTCATGGCCGGTCGTGTCCTCGAGCCGGACGCAGAGCATGGCCATATCCATCGGCGCGGACTCGAAGAGTTTCGCCAGTCGCCGCAAATTGCTCTCGCAGCCAGGTCTTTCACCGATCCAGAAGAGATCGGAATTCATCACGAAGGCCGGTTCTTTCGGCAGCAGTTTCAGGCCTTTGGCAAGCCCGCCGCCGGAATTCAGGAGTAGGGCGGTCTCGTCCGAAATCAGGATGTCCAGACCCGGATAATGCTGGAGATGGGCGAGCATTTGATCCGCGAGATAATGCACATTGACCACGGCGCGGCTGGATCCGGCTTCCTTCAGCAGGTCGAGCGCATAGTCGATCAACGGCTTGCCGGCGATCTTCACCAGAGGCTTGGGGATCGTATCGGTAATTGGCCGCATACGGGTCC
>NZ_JBFUBY010000803.1:0-553 GCF_056405515.1 Polaromonas sp. P1_G2 | reverse complement strand
GCGCCGGCCTGGATCGCTGCCGGCCTTGCGCGCGTGACGGAGCGATGAATACCATGAAGGCCGAGCGGAATGGCATGGATATCCGGCGCTTGCGCTACTTCGTTGCCGTTTGTGACAATGGCAGTGTCTCGCGTGCGGCAAGTGCGATCGGCATCGCCCAGCCGGCATTGACGCGCCAGATCAAGTTGCTCGAAGGGGAGCTCGGCGTGACACTCTTCACCCGCAGCGGCCGCGGCGCCATTCCCACGGAGGCCGGAACCTATCTTGTCACTGAGGCACGCAAACATCTCGACAGCCTCGACGGCCTTGTCGACCGCTTGCGAGAGCATTTCTCCGGCAGCCCGGCGCGCGTGACGCTGGGCATATGCCCGACCATCGTGCCGCTTTTTCTCGAACATATTGGCGGTGCCCTGCGTCAGGGGCAGAGTGCGACGGAACTCAGCGTCATCGAAGCCTATTCGGGAGACCTGCGCAACCTGATGCAAGCCGGCCGCCTCGATCTGGCGCTGACCTATAGCCCGCCGGAGCCGGGCAATCTGCGGATCACCAATCT
>NZ_JBFUBY010000802.1:0-553 GCF_056405515.1 Polaromonas sp. P1_G2 | reverse complement strand
GCTATGGCCTGTCGCCAGCCGCGGCCTCCGCCTTCAACGTCAAGGCCGACAAGCGCGTGATTTCGGTGATGGGTGACGGCGGCTTCTGGCACAATGGCCTGGCGACCTCGATCGGTAATGCCGTGTTCAACAAGCAGGATGGCGTCATCCTCGTGGTCGATAATTACTATTCGGCGGCGACGGGTGGCCAGGACATCATGTCCTCGCGTGCCGTCAATCCGCGCCGCAAGACCAACAATTCGATCGTCGATGCGGTGAAGGGCATCGGTGCGACCTGGGTGCGGCAGATCGACCGGACCTATGACGTCGCCAAGATGCGCGACACGCTGCGCGAGGCGCTGACCACCAAGGAAGAGGGACCGAAGATCATCGTCGCTTCCTCCGAATGCATGCTCAACAAGCAGCGCCGGGTGAAGCCGCAATTCGCCAAGGCGGTGAAGGACGGCAAGCGCATGGTCAAGGAGCGTTTCGGCGTCGACGAGGATGTGTGCACCGGCGATCACGCCTGCGTCCGTCTCTCCGGCTGTCCGTCGCTGTCGGTCAAGCATACTGA
>NZ_JBFUBY010000801.1:0-554 GCF_056405515.1 Polaromonas sp. P1_G2 | reverse complement strand
GACTTGGTGCGTTTTGAACGCAAATTTCGACTGCAACAAGTCGAGTTAGATCAAGCCTGCCGCAACTCTCGATCCACTGCATCAACACTTCTGAAATGATGCCTGAAAATCACGGCAGGATCGTCGGCGACATCGAGTTCGGCGATGGCGACGATCATTTCAATATCAAGAGCGAAGCGACCATAAGCTGGGAGCCCTCGCCTTTAACGCTAACGCGCCGCAAATTTGACCGCGTGTGGCAAGTGCGCTTTGCAGCGGGCTTCGGTCGCGTTTAGTCGTTCCGCACGCAAGCTTCCCCCGGCAAAGAGCCGGGGTCTTCCGCAGACGCTGGACTTGAGGTTCGGGCGCACGCAATCTTAACGGCTTCATGCCATAATTTGCCGATCGCTCTATTTTTTCAGTGAGTTGCAATGGAAAAACCATCGCATGACGCGACGCCCGCAGTCCTCGAAGCCTTACGGCTGGAGGTGGACAGCTTGCTGGAGCGCTTTCCATGGTCGCTCCGCTTCACAAAGCCGGTTGAGGCCATTTATCGCGCCGACACCTGTCTGCCT
>NZ_JBFUBY010000800.1:0-554 GCF_056405515.1 Polaromonas sp. P1_G2 | reverse complement strand
CAGCCAGGCCACACAGAAGCGACCGCGACGTGATCCCAGCCGCCACAATAAGCCAACATCCAAGACGCAAATTCTTCACAGCCTATCTTGCGCTTGCCTTTTTTCGCCGCTATATCCCCGCCCACGCTTCGCCCAGCAAGGCTCGACCAGCCACCACCRTGGGCGAAAGCGCATGCGGAGAGGTGGTAGAGTGGTCGATTGCACCGCACTCGAAATGCGGAGTACCTTTACGGGTACCGTGGGTTCGAATCCCACCCTCTCCGCCATCAAGACATTGATTTTCTTGGATTTTTTCCGTTTTTCCTTCCACGTTACTCCTACTTCGTTCGTCCCCTTTCCGCAGCATTTGCGGATATCACATCGCGCACGTCGTCGTCTAAGAAGACTGCAGCGCCTTTTCGCCATCACGGCTTGAATGCGGATTCCGGCTCGCTTTCGCTCGGGGTCCTGGGTACGAAGCCGACCGTAAAGCCAAAAAGCCTTGCAATCTTCTGGATCGTCTCGATTGTCGGGTTTGCTTCGTCTCGCTCGATCTCGGCCACCTGGCGCCGCGT
>NZ_JBFUBY010000799.1:0-555 GCF_056405515.1 Polaromonas sp. P1_G2 | reverse complement strand
GGCTTCTTCTTCTTTCGCGCAGCGCACGGTGACCCGCACCGTCACCCGGCCGGCCGGCGCCACCATGCTCAAGGAAGAGATCGAGATCGATGCGCTTGAGGTCATGGAAACGTTGCCGAACAACGTCGTCGTGCCGATCTTCCGTCGCGTGCCGCTGATCCGGCTCACCGAACGCACCTGCAAATGGCCGCTCGGCGATCCGCTGAAGGAAGATTTCTGCTTCTGCGGCAATGACTCGCCTGACAGCTCGCCTTATTGCGGCTTCCACCAGAAGCTCGCTTACCAGCCGTCGGCCGAACGTCGCCGGATGCGCTGACACGACCCTCACATTTCTCTGCGACAAAGGGCCGGCTTGCCGGCCCTTTGTCGTTTCAGGCTCATTTCAAAATGCCGGGCTTGCCGAGGATTTTTCTGTCGATCTCGCCGATCACCTTCTTGTCCTTGTCCGTATAGTCAAGGCTATCGAGGATGTGGCGGATCATGTTGATCCGGGCGCGGCGCTTGTCATTGCCGAGCACCACCGTCCATGGCGCATGGTCGGTGTCGGTTTCCTTG
>NZ_JBFUBY010000798.1:0-555 GCF_056405515.1 Polaromonas sp. P1_G2 | reverse complement strand
GGCGATGGCTATGCCCTGATGCTGTCACCTCGACATCGTTGGCACTGGTCCGGCCAAAGATTTTCCTGAGGCCGAGCCAAATCAAATAGGCAGCACCGGCATATTTGACGATGCTGAAGGCAAGCGCCGACGAGGCGAGGACGGCGGACAATCCGAACGACGCCGCAGCGACATGGACGAGCGTCGCCGTGTGAATTCCGAGGATCGAATACAGTCCAGTAAGCCTGCCTTGCTCGACCGAGCGCCCGACAAGATAGAGAACGGCTGGACCGGGAATGAGAAGCAGAACAAGAGCGGCGCTGACGAACAGCCCGATATTGGCAATATGAGGTGTAATGATTTCCACGACGGCCCCTCCCAGGATCAGCGATGGGAGGGATATAGTGCGCTAGCCCAGGCAGCGGTAGATCGCTCTGTCGGAATTTCGTCTCGACTTAAAGCGGTCCCGTCGATGTGTCGCAGTCCGTGAGCTTGCCGCTGTCGAAACCGCGCTTAAACCAGCGCATACGCTGCTCAGACGTGCCATGAGTGAAGCTGTCGGGCACAACATAACCC
>NZ_JBFUBY010000797.1:0-555 GCF_056405515.1 Polaromonas sp. P1_G2 | reverse complement strand
CCAGTTCCTCGTCGGGAATGTCGAGATGCAGGCGCCGGTTCGGGACGTCGAGTTCGATCATGTCGCCGTTCTGCACCACCGCCAGCGGTCCACCCACCGCCGCTTCCGGCGAGGTGTGCAGCACGACAGTGCCATAGGCGGTGCCCGACATGCGCGCATCCGAGAGGCGCACCATATCGGTGATGCCCTTCTTCAGCACTTTTGGCGGCAGGCCCATATTTCCGACCTCGGCCATCCCGGGATAACCCTTCGGGCCGCAGTTCTTCAGCACCATGACGCAAGTCTCGTCGATATCGAGATTGTCGTCGTTGATCTTGGCCTTGTAGTCGTCGATGTCCTCGAAAACCACGGCCCGGCCGCGATGCGTCAGCAGATGCGGTGACGCGGCGGATGGCTTCAGCACCGCTCCCTTCGGCGCGAGATTGCCGCGCACCACGACGATGCCGCCCGACTGCGTCAGCGCCTTCTCGGCCGGCAGGATCACATCCTCGTTCCAGTTGACGACGTCCTTGACCTCGTCCCAGATCGTCTCACCGGACACGGTCTGCGCATCCC
>NZ_JBFUBY010000796.1:0-556 GCF_056405515.1 Polaromonas sp. P1_G2 | reverse complement strand
GTTGTCGACATTGTCGCAGGCGGCGTCAAGCCGCGAGGGCACGCGCGCCTCGACCGACAGCGTGTTCTGGCCGGGGCGCAGGACGCTGAAGGGGATCGGCAGGCGCTGGTCGCGGATTTCGCCTTCGCGCGTCGAACTCAACTGGATATTGGCGACTTCCTTGTCATTGGCCTTGACCATCAGCACTGCATCGGGCGCCAGGCCGCCGATATAGCGTGCACTCAGGTGGAAATTGATGCTGGAATAGTCGCCGGGGTAGAAATCGGACGGCATGGCGAAATTCAGCCGCGACACTTCGAAGCGGCCGGAGAATGGCCGCCCGGAATAGCCAAGTTCCCTCAGCGAGACCTTGTCGCCGGGCATCAGCGTCCGGCCCTTGAGGTTGGTCAGCGCGTTGAGGCCTTCCCGCGTGCCGACCGGACGGTCATTGAGCGCGAAAGCGGCGAACTCCTTGACGCGCTGGTCGACATCGAGCGTATCCATGCCGGTCAGGATCAGCCGCTTGCGTTCCGCGCCGCTGCTGTCGGCATCGACGATCGCATGTTCACTCGACGCC
>NZ_JBFUBY010000795.1:0-557 GCF_056405515.1 Polaromonas sp. P1_G2 | reverse complement strand
GCCATGCTTTGCAAGCCGCATCAGCCAGGTCGGCCGCATCGCCGCATGCCAGACCGTGCGCGGTCCGAACTGCGGCGGCACCGACAGGCCGTTGCGGATGTCGCGGTCACGCCGCGTCGGGGCCGGGATATCGACGGTGACCACCAGCACGTCATAACCGGAGCGCTTGGCCCGCTCGACCATGTCAGTTTCCATTTTCGGATCGTTGGGCGGATAGAGCTGGAACCAGCCGTTCGGCCCCGAAAAGGTCTTCATCTTCTCGAGGCTGGTCGTGGCATGCGTCGACAGGATGTGGATGATGTTGTGCTTCAGCGCCGCCTTGGCGATCGGCGGTTCGCAGCCGGGGATCTGCAGGCCGGCGAGCCCGACCGGCGCCACGCCGAACGGCGCGTCATAGGTCTTGCCGAAGATTTTGGTCGAGATGACCGGCGACTGCGCTTCGCTGAGATAGCGCGGCATGAACTGGATCTTCTGCAGATCATCGGAGTTGCGCCGGACATTCTCTTCCAGCCCGATGCCGCCAGTCATATATTCCCAGGCAAAGCCCGGTATGTGCC